>JBAWGU010000595.1:0-3180 GCA_049593215.1 Pyrinomonadaceae bacterium | reverse complement strand
CGCAGAAGGCGCGGATACTATCGAAGCCGGAGCCGCAGTACACGGAAGAGGCGAGGAAGAATCAGATTAGTGGAACGATAGTGATCAAGGCAGTGTTTTCATCCAACGGGACAGTCACCAATATCCGTCCTGTCTCTAATCTCCCGTTCGGGCTGACAGAGAAAGCAATCGCTGCCGCGCGTCAGATCAGGTTCGTGCCAGCGATGAAAGATGGTCACGCTGTCTCGCAGTACATTCAGATTGAATACAACTTCAATCTTTATTGAGAAGCTGTTCGTAGAAGTGTTTGAAAAATATTGGCGCAGCTTCCACGCAAAGTTGCGCCAATACATTTTTCTAAAATTCTTACGAAAAATTTTTGCAACGAAGCTATCTCGAAAGACAAACCTCGCATCAATCAGTTTGTCAGTTGCAAGCTCTCCCTCTCGTCCTCGTTCTATCCCCAGGGAAAAAAGGAGTAGGGGCTGAGGTTAAGTCTCTCGTGAACCTCGCGCGCTATTCAACCTTTGCGCGAAGCTCGCACCGTTGTGAGCCGCGCACTCTCTCGAAGTGTGTTTACGTTAGGAGGAGACTATGCGCCGAAAATTCCTTTTCAAAATCATTTCGCTGTTGACCGTCACGCTTGCCTCTCTGTTTATCTTCGACAGCTTGAGAAACTCGCAGACAGTGGCACACGCTGCGCCGGACAAAATCACGCAAGGCTCTCTACAGGTCGTTGACCCGCAGGGCAAAGTGCGCGGCCTCTGCCCGCTCAAGCACACGGACGTGAAAGCGGAGATTAGCGGATTCCTCTCGCGCGTGAGAGTCACGCAGGAGTTTGAAAACCCTTTCAAGGATAAGATCGAAGCTGTTTACACTTTCCCGTTGCCGCAGTCGGCAGCCGTTGACGACATGACGATGCAGGTGGGTGAGCGCACAGTGCGCGGGAAAATTTTAAGACGCGAACAGGCGCAGGCCGTCTATGAAGCGGCGAAGACGAACGGGCAGGTCGCAAGCCTTCTTGATCAGGAGCGGCCAAACATCTTCACGCAATCAGTCGCCAACATCATGCCCGGCGAAAAGGTCACGATCATCATCAGCTACGTTGAGACTTTGAAGTATGAAGACGGAACTTACGAGTTCAGTTTTCCGATGGTCGTCGGCCCGCGCTACGTGCCCGGCACGCCCGCGAAAGAGCAGGGCGCAGGTTTCAGCCCGGACACGGATAAAGTCCCTGACGCTTCACGCATCACGCCGCAGCCTCCGCCCGCAGGAATGCGCGCAGGCCACGACATCAGCCTCGATGTCACTCTGGACGCAGGCGTTCCCGTTGATGCCCTGAAATCAAATTCGCATGAAGTCGAAGTTGAAAAGGCGGACGTGAGCCATGCTCATGTGCGTCTCGCAAACAGGAACGAGATTCCGAACAAGGATTTTGTGCTCAAGTATGAAGTCGCCGGACAGAAGATAGAAGACGCATTGCTGACGCATCGCACGGACAAAGGCGGTTACTTCACTTTGATTCTTCAACCGCCGGAGCGCGTCACCGCCGAAGACGTGATGCCGAAAGAACTCGTCTTCGTGCTCGACACTTCAGGCTCTATGGAAGGCTTTCCCATTGAGAAGGCGAAAGAGACTATGAAGCTCGCGCTCGATGGCCTCTATCCGCAGGATACTTTCAATCTCATCACCTTCGCGGGCGACACGCGCATACTCTTTGAAAAACCTGTGCCCGCGACGAAAGAGAATTTGAGAAAGGCCCAAAGATTTCTTTCATCCACAGAAGGCAGCGGCGGCACAGAGATGATGAAGGCGATACGCGCCGCGCTTGATCCATCCGATGCGCAGGACCACGTTCGCATCGTCTGTTTTATGACGGACGGCTACATCGGCAACGACATGGAGATTATCGGCGAAGTGCAGAAGCACACGAACGCGCGTGTCTTCTCGTTCGGCATTGGCAGCAGCGTTAATCGTTTTCTGTTAGACAAGATGGCAGAGTACGGGCGCGGCGAAGTTGAATACGTTTCGCTGAGCGACGACGGCTCTGCCGCCGCGCGCCGCTTTCACGAGCGCGTGCGTAATCCCTTGCTCACAGACATTAGCGTTGATTGGAACGGCTTGCCCGTTGCAGACGTTTACCCGCAACGCATCCCTGACCTCTTCAGCGCAAAGCCCGTCGTTCTCTCAGGCCGCTACACAGAGGGCGCGAGCGGCACGATTCGTCTGAGAGGCAAGATGAGCGGGAGAGATTTCGTTAAAGAGATTCCGGTCCAACTGCCCGAAGCGCAGGCGCAGCACGATGTGCTCGCAACGCTCTGGGCGCGTCGCCGCATAGACAATCTGATGGGACAGGATTTCAACGGTATGCAACAGGGCAACATGAAGCCTGAGCTGCAAGAGACCATCACGCAACTCGGCCTTGAGTATCGCCTGATGACGCAGTTTACTTCGTTTGTCGCCGTCGAGGAGATGACGATTACGGACGGAGGCAAGCCGCGCCGCGTTGATGTGCCCGTAGAGATTCCAGAGGGCGTCAGCCGCCGGGGAGTCTTCGGTGAAGAAGAGAATGATGCTAAAGCTAAGAGTGGATTTAGCGCGAGCTACGGAGCCGTATCTTCAAATATGAATATGGCGGCGTCGGCTGTAGTCATAGTCGCTGCTCCTGAGCCAACAATAGACGTGACCGATTCTTCAGTCACGACTAAAGTTTATGAGGCGAAAGAGCTGGGAAAAATCGGAGGCGCTGGCGGCGGCAGTAAAGCGAAGCCTGAAGCTCGAAGAGCGCGTGGTCGTGACAGAAGCACTGGCGGAGGTGGCGCAGGAAGCGGAGGCGGAGGCGATTACAACCGCACATACACTCCATCGCCGGAAGATCAGAAGCGACAGCAACTCGTCTCCAAGTTTCAACCGTCACTCGTTGCCCTCGTTGATCGCTTGAAGAACAAGAGCGCGCAGCCGGGCGAGGATGAATTAAAGTTCGTGCGCGACGGCAAAGCGGAGATTCAAATCTGGCTCACGGAAAAATCGCCGGAGGTTCTTGAGCAACTCAAACAACTCGGCTTCGAGGTCATTCTCGATCCGAAATCTGCCAAGATGCTCATCGGTCGCCTCTCCGTTGAAAAACTTGCCGCGCTCGCTGAGATAAAGCAGGTGCGCTACGTCGCGCCGCAGATGAACGAGTAGGGTATAGCCTGGGAG
>JBAWGU010000594.1:0-1937 GCA_049593215.1 Pyrinomonadaceae bacterium | reverse complement strand
AAGGGGCGAGATTCAATAGCCCGGCGCATCGCGCCGGGAATCAAGTATCAACTAATCAAGAAGCCCTGAAAGGGCGACATACATCTTCACGTAAAAACATATGTCGCCCTTTCAGGGCTTATTGGTTTAATGATGCTCTATACCCAGCGCGATGCGCCGGGCTATTGAATCCGCGCCCCTTCGGGGCTGATGTCGAACTCGCGTTTCCCCTTTTCCTTACTGGTTGCCGTATCCGCTATTCTCACTGGTCGCATAATTCGCGCCGCTTGCTGGCGGTGTAGAGCCTTGCGCGCCGGTTGAAGAATTTGCGCCTGCTGCGGCTGCGCTCGCGCGCTCTGTGCCGCCGCCGTTGCCCTTTTTCTGTTGCGTTGATGCGCTGCTCAGGTCCTGCTTCTTGCCGGAAAGGTCAAGGCCGAAGAGGTCTTTGATTTTGCTGAAGAGCATGGGCAAGACGATGTTCTGCGCCGTGCGCGAGAGTTCTTCGAGGGCACGATCACCGAGCGCAGAGACTTCTTCTTCGAGACGATCATAAGCGCGCGTCTCTTTGAAGCGTTGAATGAGGCCCGGCCCCTTGTCCTCTTCTTCCTCCTCAGTTTTCGTAGAGGTTGGAACGAGCGCGGTGCTCGCAGAAGCTTGAGGCTGGCTCAGAGTTCTCTCCAGAGATTCGGGCGGCTCCGGCGGCGCGTATTCCGTCGAGCCGTATGGACCACCCGTGATGGCTTGCGCGGCGTAGGAGCGCGCTTGAGCAGGAAGAATGCCGCGCCTCGCGGGGCCGACATCTTCCGACTCGCCTCTCAAATCCCAATCACGATTGCCGGAGACGTAATCGTCTTCGTCGTAATCGCCTCCGTCGCCTTTGAACACTCCGGCAACGCTGTAGCCGACAACGAGGCCGATGCCAAGCGCGCCGACGCTCCACGCGACGGGACGTTTGCGATACTGCTCGCGCCAGTCTAAGGTTTCGCTCACTGTGTCTCTCACCGAGTTGTATTGATTAACCACTGTATCTTTAATCTCCGTGACGGTCTGTGTAATTGATTCGCGCGCTTCTTCCATACGACGCTGAAGCTCGGCTTTGGTGGGTTCATCATCGCCAACCATTTCAGCGGCGCGCGCTGTCGCTAAAGTTCTTTCTTCAGCCATTGCTTATCCTTTCTGAGTTCGTCAACAGTTCTGTTCGGCGTGATGTCGCGTTTGGCAAGACGGTTCTTCATCACGATGACGATGATGCCGCCGATGACCAGATAGACTGCGCCTGTGACGATGAAGCCGAGCGCGTATCTGGCAGGCTGACTCAAACTCGTGTTAGCGAAGAGCGTTGAGACTCCGAACGCTACGGCCACATTGACGAGCGCAAAGCCTATCGCGGCAATCACGCCGCCCACGCCGATCATCACGCCGCCGCGTATGTAAGCGTCAGCATCCTCTTTAACTTCAACCTTCAGCAAACTGAGCTTCGTATCCAGAAGCTCAACGACATCATCCGCCAGACGCCCGAACAGCGTTGGCAGACTCTCGATGTCAGACGGCGCGGCAAGCGCAGGCTTGGTCGCCGTGCTTCTCTCCAAATCGGCCATCGCTCGTGCCTCCTTTCAAGTTTCGAGTTTCGAGTTACGAGTTTCGGGTTCCGTAGTTTTTAACTCGAAACCCGAAACTCCAAACTCTTAACTTTTAACGACGGCTTCCGCTACGAATCAAGAGGCCGAGGACGAAGCCTGCTGCTGCGGAGATGAGAATCGCCTGTCCCGGATTCTGCCGCGCGTAGTCTTTCGCCTGATTGGTGACCTCGCCGATGTCAACGTTCTGGATGTCTTTGAACTTGTCAACGACCGGCGTCATCTTGTCCGCCACGTAATCCTTAGCAGACGAAGCCGCGTCGGCAATCTTCTGGCCGTACTCCTGCGCCGTCGCCGCAATGCCTGTGGACTGGCCGCCGC
>JBAWGU010000593.1:0-2822 GCA_049593215.1 Pyrinomonadaceae bacterium | reverse complement strand
TTGGCTTTACCGCTTTTTGCCTCTGCCTCCGCCTTTCGTCTCCGCAGGGGCGACGGCTGTAGCTGCGCCTTTGACCGCGCCTTTGGCAGCCTCGGCCACCGCGTCTGTCGGGTTGGACCCTTTCTTTTTAGAAGCGCCGACAGCTTTGGCCGTGCCGACCACTGCGCCTTTGACCGCGCCTGCGGCGACTTCCGCCAACACTGTCGTCACTGCGCGCTTAAGCTTCGGGCTGATGATGGAAGAAGCTTTCTTGCCGCCCTTCTTGCTTCCACCCTTCTTGCTTGCGCCGCCTGAAGACTTCTTCGCTGATTTCGCGCCGCCGCCTGCTGAAGATTTCTTGCTGCTTTTCTTTGTTGCCATAAACACTTCCCTCCCTTTTGTTGTTCATTAGAAATTTGCGACACACTATCAAACTCCGCGCCGCGTTGTCACGAAAATTATCTTGCGAAGTGGTGGAATAAAAAAGTATTGCTAGTCTAGCCGAGCGCAACGGGTATAAAATCACGCAGTCTCTTTTGTACAACTCGAACGGACAGGCGATGAAGTGATGGCGGCAACTCCCGTTCATCGCCTTTCGAGTCTCTCCGGTCTGAACATTGGGGCTAAAAGTATTATGAGATTTTTGACTCTTCCTCTCCGATTGCGCACACGCGCCGGGAATCTGATTAAGATGAAGCACGCACGCAACCTTCCTTCACAGGAGTCACAGAGCAGGAATCAGAACGTAGAAGAACCGGACGGCGAAGCTGCTTCGCGCCAGCAGGAGCTTCAGGCTGCTTTAGATAAACTGCGCGAAAGCGAGCAGCAGTATCGCGCGCTTGCGGACGCGATGCCGCAGATTGTCTGGACCGCAAACCCGGACGGCTATCTCGACTACTACAACGCGCGCTGGTTTGAATATACGGGCCTCACTCTTGAGCAGACGCAAGGGTGGGGCTGGCAGCCTGTCTTGCATCCCGAAGATGTAGAGCGTTGCCTGCGTCGCTGGGCGACATCCGTTAAGACAGGCGAGGACTACGAGGTTGAGTATCGCTACCGGCGCGCTTCCGACGGGCAGTATCGCTGGCATCTGGGACGCGCGCGGCCCGTTCGTGACGAGGAAGGCCGCATCGTTAAATGGTTCGGCACTTCGACAGACATACACGATCACAAGTTGTTTGAAGAAGAGCGCACTCAGCTTCTGGCGCGCGAACAGGAGGCACGCGCTCATGCCGAAGCGGCAATGGAAAGGTTCAAGAGTCTTCAGATGATGACGGACGCCGCGCTCTCGCATCTCTCCCTTAACGATCTGTTGAGCGAATTGCTCAACCGCATCCGCGAGATGTTGAAAGTTGACACGGTGGCGATTCTGCTGCTGGAGAAGGCGGGCGACGAGCTTGTCGCATGGGCTGCGCGCGGTCTGGAAGAAGAGGTCGAGCAAGGCGTGCGCGTGCCTCTCGGCAAAGGTTTCGCGGGCACGGTTGCCGCCAGACAAGAGCCTGTGGTGATTGAAGACCTTGACCACGCAGAGGTGTTTAACCCGCTCCTGCGTCAGAAAGGCTTGCGCTCGATGCTGGGCGTGCCGTTGATGGTCGAAGGCCACATCGTCGGCATCATCCATGTCGGCTCGCTGACACTGCGCCACTTCACTGCCGAAGACACGACGCTCCTGCAACTCGTCGCGGATCGCATCGCGCTCTCCATAGATCATGTTCGACTCTATGAGATAGAGCGTGAGGCGCGCGCTCAGGCGGAAGACGCCAGTCGCCTTAAAGACGAGTTTCTCGCCACGCTCTCGCATGAGCTGCGCACGCCCTTAACTCCGATTATCGGCTGGACGCACATGATTCGCAGCGGAATGCTGAAGAGCCGTGACGCAGCGCACGCGCTCGCCATCATTGATAAGAACTCGCAAGCTCTCACGCGGCTCATCAATGACCTGCTCGATATGTCTGCCATCTTAAGCGGCAAGCTTCACGTAGAGCATCTGCCTGTTCCGCTTGATACGGTTGTCAGAGAAGCTGTCGAGACTGTGCGTCCGCAGGCGAGCAAACGGAATATTCAACTCGAAGTCGCGCATCGCAACTGGAAAGAGATGATTGTAGTTCTGGGCGACAAGACGCGCCTCGTGCAAGTCCTCTGGAACATGCTCAACAACGCCGTCAAGTTCTCGGACGAAGGGGGCAGTGTGCGCGTCACCTGTGAAGCGGATGAAAAGGAAGCGCGCATCAGTGTGGAAGATCACGGCAAAGGCATCATCGCGGAGTTCATGCCTTACGTCTTCGAGCGTTTTCGTCAGGCTGATAGCTCCAAGACGAGGCTCTACGACGGGCTTGGACTCGGCCTCGCGCTCGTCAAGAGTTTCGTCGAATCGCATGGGGGCAGCGTCGAAGCAGAGAGCGACGGCGAAGGCAGAGGCAGCCGCTTCACTGTGCATCTCCCGCGCCTGCTCGTTACCGCCGCGCAACCCGGCGCGGGCGATGAGGAGACGCAAACGAGCACACCGCGCGCGCGCATCCTCGTGATCGAAGACGCGCCGGATACTCTGATTATGTTGGGAGCCGCGCTCACCGCGCGCGGTTATCGCGCGACGCTTTGCGAATCGGCGCAGGAAGCTTTGCGCGCTTCAGAGTCCGCATGGTTCGACATCGTTATCTCGGACATCGGAATGCCTGAGATGAACGGTTACGAATTGATGCGGCAACTGCGTACAGCCGGACGCCTGCGCCACGTTCCGGCCATCGCCTTGAGCGGCTACGCATCGAAGAAAGATGAAGACGCAGCCATCGCCGCAGGCTACGATAAACACCTCCCCAAGCCCATTGACCCCAACACACTCATCG
>JBAWGU010000592.1:0-4105 GCA_049593215.1 Pyrinomonadaceae bacterium | reverse complement strand
TCGCGGACACGCCCGAAGAGTTCGTTGCTGCAATCGAGGCGGCGATGGTTGAAGATCATCAGATGCGTCTGCGACGCGTTGACGATTTTCTCGCGGAGACCTCATGGGATCACACATGGGGACGCATGAGAGAGCTAATCGAGGATGTTATCGCATCTCGTCGCGTAGTTTCCGCTCAGCCTGTTGTGCTCAAAGCTGCGGCGCGCGCTGCGTCTTCCGGCGAATACGCGACGGGTGATTAATTCAAGAATCCGGTAGATCAAGGTTTGGGAATAATAAAGCGAACATTGGGGAGGAAAAATTAGATGTTTGACTATTTGATTGTCGGGGCAGGTTTTGCCGGAAGTGTCCTTGCCGAGCGTTTAGCTCGCGGCTCAAATAAGAAGGTTTTAATCTGTGACAGGCGGCCTCATATCGGCGGCAACGCTTACGATCATTACAACGACGCAGGGATTCTGGTCCACAAATACGGCCCGCACATCTTTCATACGAACTCGCGCGAAGTCTTCGAATACCTTTCGCGTTTCACTGAATGGCGTTCTTACCAGCATCGCGTGCTCGCTTGCGTTGACGGTCAACTCGTTCCGATTCCTATTAATCTGGACACCATCAACAAGCTCTACGGCTTGAATCTGACATCATTTCAAGTTGAGGAATTTTTCGCTTCAGTCGCAGAGCCTGTCGAGCAACTGCTCACATCGGAAGATGTCGTCGTGAGCAAGGTGGGCCGCGAGCTTTACGAAAAGTTTTTCCGCAACTACACGCGCAAGCAATGGGGGCTTGATCCATCGGAGCTGGATGCGAGCGTCACGTCGCGCGTACCGACCCGGACCAATCGAGATGATCGCTATTTCACAGACACGTATCAGGCGATGCCCCTGCATGGCTACACGCGCATGTTCGAGAACATGCTCGACCACCCGAACATCAAGATCATGCTCAACTGCGATTACCGCGAAATTGAAAGTGAGGTCCCTTTTCACGAGATGATCTACACGGGGCCAGTTGATTCGTTCTTCAATTACGAATACGGCAAGCTCCCGTATCGCTCGCTCGAATTCAAACACGAGACGCACGATGTGCCTGTCTATCAAGCTGCGCCTGTCGTTAATTTTCCTAACGAACATCTTTACACGCGCACCACTGAATTCAAATATCTGACGGGGCAAGAGCACTCGAAGACAAGCATCGTTTACGAGTTTCCGCAGGCGGAAGGCGATCCGTATTATCCTGTGCCGCGCAAAGAGAACGCAGAGCTGTATGCGAAGTACAAAGCTTTAGCGGACGCGACCCCCGACGTGCATTTTGTCGGGCGGCTGGCGACCTACAAGTATTACAACATGGACCAGATCGTCGCGCAGGCTCTCACTGTCTATAGCAAGATTAGCGGCGCGAAGCGTTCGCAGGCTCTGGTGGCGCACGCCAAACTCCCGCTCAACGGGAATGGCAACGGTCATCGTCCGTCCGGCTCGTCAACAGGTTTGATTCTGACGACGACGACCCGCTAGGCGAAGATGTGAAAGCAGGAGGATGCTTATGCACCCGGAGCCTCATGTCGCTTCACCTTTGGAGTTGTGGGCCGGAGTCGAATGCACGGTTAATCGCGTCGGTGATTTCTATTTCGATCAACTCGAACGAAACGGCCACGCCACGCGCTTGAGCGATCTGGACCTCTTCGCAGACCTGGGTGTGCGCGCCATGCGCTACCCTGTGCTGTGGGAGCGCACTGCGCCGCATGAATTAGAGAAGGCGGATTGGTCCTGGGCCGACGAACGCCTGACACGTTTGCGCGAGCTTCGGATTCGTCCCATTGTCGGGTTGCTTCATCACGGCAGTGGCCCGCGCCACACCAGCCTTGTTGACCCGCGCTTCCCGGAAAAGCTTGCGGCATACGCGCGCCGCGTGGCTCTGCGTTACGAGTGGGTTGAAGACTACACGCCCGTCAACGAGCCGCTCACCACCGCGCGCTTCAGTGGCCTCTACGGTCACTGGTATCCGCACGGGCGCAGCAGCAAGACTTTCATCAACGCGCTCTTCAATCAACTTCGCGCCACAGTGCTTGCCATGCGCGCGATACGCGAAATCAATCCGCGCGCAAGGCTCGTGCAAACGGAAGACCTCGGCAAGGCTTTCAGCACGCGCACGCTTCGTTATCAAGCAGAGTTTGAGAACGAGCGTCGCTGGCTGACCTTTGATCTTCTCTGCGGTCGCATCGTGAGAGGGCATCCGATGTGGGATTACTTTTGCCGTGTGGTTGGCATTGAAGAAAAAGAGTTGGCGTGGTTTGCCGACAACCCTTGCCCGCCCGATACAATCGGCATCAATCACTATCTGACGAGCGAGCGATTCCTTGACGAACGCATCACACGATACCCTTCATGCACGCACGGCGGAAACGGGCGGCACACTTACGCGGATGTCGAAGCTGTGCGCGTGTGCGCGGAAGGGCCAGCGGGTGCGAGAGTTTTGACGCGCGAGGCTTGGGAGCGTTTCGGATTACCTGTTGCCATCACGGAATGTCATCTGGGCTGCACGCGCGAAGAACAGTTGCGCTGGTTCAAAGAAGTTTGGGACGGCGCGCAGAGTTTGAGAAGTGATGGCATTGACGTTCGCGCGGTCACGGCATGGTCACTGCTCGGCGCGTTCGATTGGTGTAACCTGCTGACGCGCGCCGAAGGGAGCTATGAGTCGGGCGTCTATGACCTGCGCTCGCCCAAGCCTCGCCCGACTGCCATCGCGCGCATGATAAGTGAGCTGGCGGCGGGACGTGTCGCTGAGCATCCGGTTCTGGATGCGCCGGGATGGTGGCGCAGGATGGAGCGTTTTCATTACCCGCCGGTGCTGCATCGCTCTCACACAATTGCTTCAACTGTTCAGGGAGTGAGTATGAATGGAACATCTGCGCGCCCGCTCTTGATTACAGGCGCGACGGGCACGCTCGGCAGAGCCTTTGCCAGAATCTGCGAGATGCGCGGGCTTGCCTATCGCCTGCTCACGCGGCGCGAGATGGATATTGCTGATCCTTCTTCGGTTGAAACTGCTCTCAGCGAGTTTGCGCCCTGGGCTGTGGTCAACGCTGCTGGCTATGTGCGCGTGGATGAGGCTGAAGGCGATGCTGAAAGATGTTTCAGGGAGAACGCTGAAGGCGCGGCGACGCTTGCTGCCGCGTGTGCCGAACGCAACGTCTCGCTCGTCACCTTCTCTTCCGATTTAGTCTTCGACGGCGCGAAGGGAAGCGCGTATGTTGAGAACGACCTGCCCGCGCCGCTTGGTGTTTACGGCCAGAGTAAATTGGAAGCGGAAGAGCGCGTGCTCTCTCTTCACGCAGGTGCGCTCGTCATTCGCACGAGCGCGTTCTTCGGCCCCTGGGACGATTACAACTTCGTTACCGTAGCTTTACGCGAGTTGTCTTCCGCGAAGGAGTTCGTCGCGGCTGATGATGCGTTTGTGTCGCCGACCTATGTGCCCGATCTGGTTAATGCGTGTCTTGATCTTTTGATTGACGGTGAGCGCGGCATCTGGCATCTGGCTAATGATGGAGAGACGACTTGGGCAGATTTTGCGCGCCGCGCTGCAAATCTGGCTGACCTTGACGAGCGCGCGATTGTGGCTCGTCCAACAGCTACACTTGGTTTTGCTGCGCCGCGCCCGCTCTACAGCGTGCTGACAAGTGAGCGTGGCAGATTGCTCCCGACGCTTGATGATGCGCTCGCTCGTTACATGCGCGATTGCGAGATGCGTTGGGCTGTTGATAGAGGAGAGCGTGAGCAGGCGGCGACGCAACTGCGAGCGTTGGCTGCATCCGGCAGCGCGAAATAATTGCTGAAAGAGAGGGCCACAGATAGACACAGATAAACGAAGATAAGCAAGAGCGCGCGGCTTCTTTTTCTCATCTCCGTTTATCTGCATTCATCTGTGGCTTCTTAATCTGCGCTTGCAAAGGCGCGTGCAATCATGGAAACTTTATTTGGTCCAGATGACTCAGGAGAAAAGCACACCGCGCCCGGAATATCCGCGCCCGCAGTTTGTCCGCTCGCACTGGCTTAATCTAAACGGCGAGTGGGAGTTCGCTTTTGATGATGGCAACAAAGGCAGAGAGCTTGGC
>JBAWGU010000591.1:0-17541 GCA_049593215.1 Pyrinomonadaceae bacterium | reverse complement strand
CTGCTGCATCGCACTCTTGAAATTATGGTCTGCCCGCTCGCGGTTCTCTTCGACGTTGAAAGCTGCTTCCAAATATTGCCTGTAGCTTCGATACCTGACAGCGGGCGGCTTGTAGTCACCTAAGACTTCATCCAGCACTTCGTCTGCCAGCCGCCGGGCATCATGGCTTGAGTATTTAGTTTGTAAGCCTCTGGTGAAATAAACTTGCGCGCCATTATCGGAGAGATACGCTGCCAGCCGGTCGAGTCGGAATGAGCTGGTGCCCGAAAGAATTGCCTGCGTCGGCGAAACGTGTCCGAGAAACTGCATGGTGAGACCTAAATCGCCGGGGATGTTTAAGGGCGGCGATTGGTGCTCATCATTAAATGAGTCAACGGATTCCCTCATGGCCGCGCGCATCTCGCTGTATCCGCGTCTGAAAATTTGAGGCTCCGTGAAATAGTTGAGAACGGTTTCTTCTCCTTCATCTACCGGAATATTGTAGATGGACGATCTCGAATGAAAGGTGGAAAAAGGAGCTTCCCGTTCATGAACCAACCGATAAATACCTGACAGCCTGGAAACTGATTGCGACTCGAAGCGCAAGAGCCATTGAGTGGAACCTCCGTCAAGACGATGAGACGGGGGAACCATTTGACCGTCGCGCTCGTGAACGACCCCAAGCGGGCAGCGTCCTCTCCGCCCGGCTCTCTTGATTTCAAACTCAAGATGGCTTCCGGGCGGTTTGACGACCAGCACAACGGTTGTTAATGGATACTCAACGAGCGAGTTTAATTCAGAGCTGGTTTTATCTGAGACCCAGTAGATGAGATGTGCCTCGCGGAGTTTCTCAAGGATACGTGCTTCGTAATCAGGCAGACGAGCTACTGTCTGCTTGTCTTCCGCTTCGACAGAGGCGGGCTGAGCGAGATTGAGATCAATGAGTCCTTTGGAAAGCTTGACCTGCTCGAAGATTCGCTCAACCACTTCGTCGGGCTGGAAACAGTAGCGAGCAAGCGAGAGCCTGCACTCCCGACGCGAGAGTGCGATGAAATCGAGCAGCGCCCTGCGGGTTGTTCTTTCCCCGCTGATTTCATCATGGATTCGTTTGAGTCGCTCAAGCTTGCGCCGAAACTCAACGATAAAGGCGCGCAGGTCTGTCGTTGAATAGCCTTCCCGTAAGACCGATTGATTTACTTTCAGTGATCGCCCGGTGGCAGGTTTGAGTTTGAGTTGAGTCAGTAGAATATCAAACTCTTCTATGCTCTCCGGCGGAATTTTTAAGACCTGATGCTCCAACATCAGGACGGCGAGCCGCCTCGTCTCCCAGTCATCATCGCTGTTTCCCTGTGCTACTCCAAGCAGCTTGAGCAGCAAACTCCGGCTATAGGACGAGCATTGCAGGAAGTCTTTGAAGAGGTCGTAAGCCCTGAGCGGGTCATCGAATTCAGTTGCCAGAGTATTAAATAGGCGGTCAGGCTTAAAGGTCTCGGAATGCCTCGCTAATTGTTTCATGCACGGTTTGTCCGCTCTTCACCGCAAGTCCCGTTGATATCGGATAAGTGATGTTGATCGAAAGATAGAAGAGGCTGCACAAGAGAGGTTTGAAAGCGCGGCTAACTCGAAAGAGAGAATGAATTCATACTCTCCTTCGATAGAGATGCCACACTTATAGATTGAGCTTGAAACCAGCAGGTAGCCGAATCTGCTGCTACGGCATTACGTGTTTCGGTGCGCCTACTTTTTACCACCTTTTTTACCGCTTTTTTTACCGCCGCCACCGCCGCCGACCGGATTCACGCCTTTAGCGCTTTTAACGTCTGTCACGCCCTTAGCGCCTTTGACATCTGTGCTGCCCTTGCCGCCTTTGCCACCTTTACCTTTACCTTTTTTGGGGCCGATTGGGCTGACGCCGCCGAGCGCCAGAGCGAGCGCGATGGCTAGTTGCTGGGCGCATGATCTCTCCAGAATGATCGCGACCACGTCGGGACCGTTACCGCCGCCGCCGCCCTTTTTCTTTCCTCCCATCGCCACGTCAGCTTCGACCTTTTCCTTTCCTCCCATCACCATGCCTCCTTAGAATAAAAATTTGAATTACTGGCGGACGTTAATCCGCGAGACTTTACTGTGGTTTACTATCTACAGTTGCTGGTTTAATCCTGAACCTGTCGAGGCGATCTTTTCCGGGCTGTGGAGTCGGCGTAACGACTGCGGGCTGCGCCGTTGCCGGGACGCACACGGATTGGCTGGACGCCACCGGCATTCCGTTTCCGTCCAGAACTCTGAAGATACCCCATAAACCAAATTCAGCTTTGGCGGGAACGAAAGCGCTGTAGAGATAATCGCCAGCGACTCCCGCCGGGCCGCCCGCCTGATCAATGACCAGATCGTAATGAGCCGTCGCGCCGAGATTATCCAGAGAACCCATCCACTGAGAGAGTTTGTTATCACCTATCTGTGTGGAACCGGCAGCATAAGGGTTTCTCTGCCAGACGTGACCGTGCAGGCTGAAGACCTGCACGATCCCCGTTCCCGGAGGATGCAGCATACGGAAGCGTACCGGCTCGCCCTGCTTCGCTATATAGATAGGAGTTTGCGGATTGGCGTTGACCAGCCCGTTCGAGAGCGAGCAGTTGTTGTCACCGTTGGTCGTATTGAAGGTGTCGGGGTTTGCATTGCCGAAGCGATAATAGGTCGGCTCCGTCTTATAATTGACCGCGCTGATTGTGGACTGCGAACCGGCGTTGCCCACTTTGAGGTCTTCCGTCATCATCACTACGAACTCGCGAAACGGCTTCACGCCGGGCGATGATAAGACGTTGGCCGAGGCGCGTGTCAGCAGCGTCGTCTTCGGGTCCGCGAGTGGCCCGCAGTTAAGTTGTGCAGGTTTCCCGTTCGCATCCAATCCGTCGCAGGTAATCTGAGCGTCAGTAGTCCCCGCCGGTTCGATCACCATCGCGCCGTACAGTCCGTTGATGTGCTGCAACAGCGGATCGGAGGGTATCAGGTTGAGCGAGCCGAACTCGACCGGCGTATGCTTCAGCTTCCCTGTTTGATCGCTCTCGATAGTCCCTGCGTACCACTTGTATTGAACAGGCGCTCCGCCGATTGCCGCCACCTGATTCGTGGTGTTGTAGCCGATGTTAATGCCGTTGCTGGTGGTGGCATCGTAAGAGAGCAGTTGCGGATGCAGGCCAACAACTCTGGAGGGCTTAAGCTGGAATTGACTGAAGGGGGCTTGAAGCCCGTAGGATTGTTGTAGCACCTGAGCGGATGAGCTAATTCCATTACGCAAGGTGACGTTGATGCAATCACCGGCGGCGGCGCGCAAAATGAGCGGCTCGACGGGCACGCCTGCTTTGAGTTTTCCGCCCTCAAGGTCGGCGGTAAAGACATACATCAACCCCAGAGGATTCGTCAGCTTATTATCAGGGCCAGCGCCCTGCCCGCGACTGTTGAGGACGATGGCTCCACCGGCGAGACCATTTTGAGCGTCTATCGCCGTAATATCGAAATTCTTAATCTGCGCGTCAGCGGGGCAGGTCGCGTAATCTGTCTTGTTGGTGGCAGAGACTGGATTGTTCGGAAGCGGCTGCAAGTTCTTAGCTAAGGCCGTCGGGCTGTAGGCGCGGAAGAGTCCCCACATCCCGTTGGTAATCCCGTTATCGCCCGCGCTGGCAATGTAGAGATAATCCGTAAACTTACACGGAGCAGTCTTAGAGTCTGGACAGGGTTTGATTGTCTGAGCGGAAGAGAACGGCGCTTTGAATTTCATCTCTGTGTGCTCGGACAGCCCCATCCCCATGCTGCTGCGGAAGCCGGAATCATTCCAATCGGATTCCCAGAGCCAACGCAAGCCCCGCAGGTTGAAGAAGTGAGCTAACTGGTGAGCGCCCACTAAGGTGCGTATCTCAACGCGGTCGTTCTGGTAAGCCCGCAACAAGGGCGTCGTCGGGTCGCCGACGGGAGGCAGCGTTGAAGCTTGCTTGAAGTTGGAGTTGAAGGCTTGCGAAAGGTCTCCGAATTGACCGACGCGCCACGGCACAGGCTCATTGCGATAGTTGAGCGAGAACGTGCCGACTGTCTGACCGCTGCTAATCAGTTGTGGCGTTGGCGGAGTATTGACACGATTAGCCGGGTTGATACTTCTGTATCCGACAGACGGATCAGCGCTGGGGACAGGCTGAGTGTTAGGAACATAGTTACTGTAGGCGAGTTGGAAGTCCTGAAACTCCAGAGCGAACTCACGGAAACTGTCGGCATCCGCGTTGCCCGTGAGGACATCTGCCTTCCAACTGGTCGGGCCGCCATCCGGACGCACCGGCGCGACATTCGCCCCGCCCATGATTTTTCCGGTTTCGGAATTGCGCCATCTTGCGCCCGCAGGCTCAACCAGTAAGCCCGCATAGAGTCCGGCTTGCTGGTGTGTGGACGGGCCATAATGGTCGTGCGTGAAGACGGTTCCGAGTGTTCGATCTCTTCCGCTATCGTCCAGCACGGGGTCGGCGTACCAACGCTGCACGGTCGTTTGCGCGCCCGCCCAACGCTCGCATCGCGCATGATTCTCACTCTTCGTGCAGTCAATAATGCCGGAGGGAGGAGGCTTGAGCTTCAGCCCCGCATTTGATTGTCCGTTCCATGTTCCGCCGGTGTTGTTGATAGCGTGGACAATTTCCTGAACCTCTGACGGGCTGAATGTTCCATCCTCGTAATTATATCCGTTGGCCGCACCGTCTGAAGCCTGCACGTCAAACTTCACCAGATGGATGTGCTGGCCCAGAATATCTGTGGGTGTCCGCACTTGAAAATCATCCACCGAGTAGTAATTGGGGACGAGGTTGGTATGCCAGACCTCTATCACCTCACCGGAATTGGCGCGGAAGAAAAGAGGCTCCGGCGCGCGCCTGGGCGCATTCGGATTAGAAGGCGGATAGACGTAGTTGCTCGTCGGAATGACATCTTCCCACAGTGAGATAATGCGCTGCTGCGGAAAATGCCAGCTCTCTGCTTTCGCAGGGTTAAGGCTTGAAGGGTTGCGGTTGAGCGGCACATCCAACTGGAAGACTGCCGCCTTGTAACGTCGCGGCAGTTTGCCGCCCGCCGCATTACCTTTCAGATCAATGCCGGGATCAGCGAAAGGCGCACCCAACTGTGAGCCAAACTGATTCTGTGCCTGATAACCGGCAGAGGGCTTTCTGGGCAGTCCGTTAGTCAGAAAGAAACCCGGAACGCCGTCGGGCGTGAAACTGGGTTGATTGCGCGTCGCGTTGAATTTCATCGCGGCCAGTTCAACGGTCGTGCCCGCTTCAGGCAGTTGCACCGCATTCAGGTAGCCCAGCATTTGATTCTGTTGAGTCTTGCACGCCGCAATGTACTGGTTGTTCTGACCTTCTTTGCAATTAATGTAGAAGTCTTTGCTCCAATCGTATCTGGTATGCACCTCGTTGATAACCGTGCCGCCAATGACAAGGTGACGCGGCAATCCACCATCGAAATACTTACCGGGCAGGGGATTGCCTGAGGCGTCCAACTCAGGCGCAAAGTCTAAAGGCGGATGCGGCGCGCGTGTTCCGGCAACGGCTGGAACGAAGAAAGGATAGCCGGGATACATTCCTTTATTCAGGTCATCCTGATTCACTACGGCGGCATAACCGATTGGCTTAGCGCCGATAGTCATTGGCGGACAATCGTTGCTGACCATCTTGGTGGGGTCGTAAGCTGAATCTACCTGACAGATTTTTACCCTCGCCGGAATGGGAGCCATCGCTAATGTTGGCAGGGGAACAATCGCCGGAATCGGAACGCCGCTCGCAATCTCGCCATCGGGTAGAGCGCGATTCCAGCCCGTCCGACTGACCTTGCCGTTTTCCAGCGCCGTCCCTGCTTCAAAGACATCATGGACGCGCCATCCGCCCCACATACCGGCAGCGAAGTGCGGGTAGAAATGGCAATGGAACAGAGAGTCTCCTGCCGTCTTGTTCAGATTGCCGCTGCCGTTATAGACCATTTCGAGGGTATAGCTCGCGCCCGGGCTAATGATCTGGCTGTCCAGATAGGTGGATTGATCGCTATTGGGAGATTGCAGCCATTGCTCTGCGTGCTGGTGATGCACATGCGTCACGCCGTTTCCGCCATGCAGAATTCTGAACTTGACGTGATCGTTCACATAGCTGTGGTAGATGTTGGACGGATCGTCCGGGTAGTAAACCATCGTCGCCTTCGGTCCCTTTGGCGGGTCCATCGGCGCGGGAGTAGATTTACAAGTACCGTTCGCAATAGTCTGCGGATTGCAGGGCACGGCGGGCGGTGCGGGCGGCGTGACATTGGCAGGCACGTCAACGATGGTCGCAGGGTCTCCGACCGTCCATGAACTTAAGAAGAACTCTTCGTATTTGCAATCAACGCAATTTGCCATCGGGCCGACGCCGATGCGATTCGCATAAATCTCCGCTCCGATTCCGCCTGTGCCGTAATTGATGGCAAAAGCATCCATTCCGGCTTGTGTTGTCGCTGCCATTGGATTGTCGGATTCGAAGACCTGAAAAGCCTGAGCCGCGTTGCTCACTTCGTGATACACCACAGTCAACTCGCGATAAGGTTGTTTCCTATCCGGCAAAGTAGGATTGGTGCAAAAGAGCGGATCAATTTTGAGCTTGTTATTCGGATCATTTGCCAGACTGCACGGTGGTTCGGGTTGGTCTACGCCTGTCGTGCCGGGAAAGCGCCCGTGATACGGGCCGGTAATCAGAGCCGTCAGGTCGCTCGAAACCAGATTGTTGTCGGCATCGAGCATCTTCAAAATCGGAGTCTTTGAAGGAATCTTTGTGCCGTCTGATCGCGTCGAGCCATCAGGATAGACAGCGTCATAATTGATGATCGGGTGATTGTCCATCGAATACAGAAACCCGTCCGCCATCCTCTTCACCGTCGCGGTCGTCACCACAACGCCTGCTTCAATGGTCAATTTGCATTCAACGGGAACAATGTTCGTCGAAGGGCAGTCGAGCTTTGCGCCGCCGGGCAAACGCCTGGCGTTGAAAGTAGCGAGTTGCAGATCGCTGGCCGTCACCTGACTGCGATACCATTCGGCTCCTTCCGGTTGAACATTAACCGCGCCGATCAGACCCGCTGCGATTTGCCCGATCATCAGGTAGTCAATCGTCTGACCTGTGGTGTTGGCATCTCCCAAACTGTAGAGCAGGAAAGAGCCTTCCTGCTGAGCATAAAGATTATACGTTTTGCTCTCTCCGGCCTTGACCGGAGTCGGCGGCGGCTGCCCCGCAATATTGACGCAGGGAATCAAATTAGTGGGATTGTTGGGGTCTTTGCATTGCGGGCTGTTGGCGAGGCTGGAATTGTTAGTTCCCACGAAAGAGCCGTCACTTGCTATTGAATCAACCAGATTCATGCCCTGCACATGCACGGACATCTGCGTCGTGCCAAGAATATTGAAGTTACTATTTTTGCCTCCCTGAGAAGGCAGGGCCGGATACTGGTAGATGGCGTTTTTCAGAGTGATGTGTAAACAGTCGCCCACGTTTGCGCGTAACACAATCGGGCGCGCTCGTTTATAACCTTTGAGCTGAAGCCGCTTCATGTCCACATCATTTTCCAGCGCAAAAATCTGTGCGTTGGGCATAGCCGCTCCGAGGCGATTCAACATGTAAGGCTGGGAGAAAGCCACGACGCTGGCACTGATATTTCGTTTGCACTGAATTGGACTCACCTGCGTGGTAGAGCTTGCGCTTGCTGCCGGAGAAGCTATCGCCGGGGAGACTGTTGTCGTTGAAACTCCGGTCGGTGTGGGCGCGCTTTCGGCCCTCTGGTTGACGGCTGGCGTACTTGTCGAATCAGGGATCGCTGGCGACGGGGGGGCTGCCGAGACTGCGGCCTGCGTCGGTGTTGCTTCCGAAAGTGCTGGCGCTGTTTGAGCGCTTGCCGGGTCTGCGGTCAACAATAAGACGAGAAATAAGATGGCGCTGCTTGAAAGGCTGGCGAGAGTCCTTTTGTGGCTTAGCATTTTTTTCTTCTCCTCTTTAGTAGGCAGGTACAAAAGCGCTACAGGTTATTCAAAAAGACCGCCGTCCCCTGTGCGTCCCCATTTATCCAGCGGCGCTCACTACGGTGTGCCGTGCTGTTAGCGAGTGAGTGTGTGGAAAGCCTCTGTTTTTAAAGCAAAGAATAGGTCTATTTTAAGGCGGGCTAAGCATATGACTGAGCAGTAAGGATGTCAACGAAAAATGTTTTTGGGAATTGAACGTAAAGCTCACTTCCGGTTCGCTGTCTCGGCCAGGATTCGGGCAAGCGTCGAAGGCGGAGCAAGACCGTAAGTGCGCGTCCAATAGCCAGCCCGTTCGTTGCCGATGAGAATCATCGGGGTATGATCGTTCTTATCTGCGACGGCTGCGCCGAGCGCCTTGAGCAGTTGGTCAATCTCATATTTATCGCCCGTGACAAACGTCCATCCCGGCCCGGCCTTGAATTTGGCCGCAAACGCTTGCAGCCTTTCAGGCACATCAACCGTCGGATCAACGCTGATGGAAATCAACTGCACATCGCGCCCGGCATGTTCCTCCAAATCCAACTGAACCCGGCGAAAAGTTGCGGTCAACGGCGGGCAGATAGTCGTGCAGGTGGTGAAGATAAAATTAATGGCGACAGTTTTGCCTTTAACCAGATCGGTGTAGAAGTTGAGGCGGTTGCCGTTTTGGTCATAGACAGGCGTGTCTGGAATTTGCAGTCGGGCGATCCCCTCAGCCTGCTCTGCCGCAGGCTCAGTCACGACGCTCAATGCAGCAGCGCTCGCGGACGCGGAGTCATTCTTCAACACTCTGAGTGTCATCCCGCACTTCGGACATTTGCCGGGTCGAGCAGCAACGACTTCCGTGTGCATTGGACAGGAATAACGCACGGCGCTCTTCTTCCGCGACTTCTGTCGTGCCTGTGCCATTGCACAGCCGGAGTCACGAAGAGGAAAGCCCGCGCCCACGATGAACAGGGCGAGCATGATTGTGAAGATTACTTTCATTGGGGCAGCACCTCTTGACAGCTTGACGGGATGAGCGAATTGATCATCATCTGGCTCAATTAACACGAAGCCTGTGTATAAATCGCCGCGTTAGCGGTTGGCTGATTTTAGCCCGGCCTTGAAAGGCCGGGACGACAAGCGAGCGGTTGATGGCGTCGCGCGAGCGACGCGTGAATTAACGTGCGCGACATTCAATCGTCGCTGACGCGACGCCATGGACGAATGACCATCATATTCCCGGCCTTGAAAGGCCGGGCTAAACTCATGTGGCCGCTACGCGGCCTGTTTATGCACGCTCTTCAATTAATATTGATCCATTCGCTCGCGGGGACAAACTGTTTCTTCTCCAGATCAATTGAGACCACATACGCGCCGGTTGCGCCGATGCGACGATTAGGCCCGTAAGTAATGGCTGGCGTCAAGCCCGTCTCAAAGCGATTGAGACCCTCAAGGGCTGCGATCAACTTCTCGCGGCTCACGTCCTTCCCGGCGCGTTTCAAACCCTCAACCAGAATCTTGGCCGCGCTGTAAGCAGAAAGCTGTGCGACCAGATGATGTGAAGGGAGATGGTACTTTTCAGCTAGTGCGCGAAATTCTTTGATCCCTTCCGCCGTTTGATCTGCGGGCGAGGTGGGAAAAGAAATAAATATCTTATGATTGAAGCTGGCGGGCGCGTCGAACACTTCTCTCCCGGCATTGACCGACAGCAAGTACACAGAAGGAGACCAGTGAAACTTCTCAGCCTCTTTCATCAACTTAAGGGCGGCCTCACCCGTGCCTAAAAAGAGAATTGTGTCCCGCCCTTCTCGTTGAATTTTGGGGACGATTTCGGCCAGAGAGAGCGGCGCGGTTTGATACAGATAAGTTTCCACCGCACGCCCTCCGCCTTTTTTCGCCTGAGCTTTGACGGCTTTGATCAGGCTCATATTCTGTTCACTTTGAGGAGAGACAATAACAATGTAGGAAATTTTCCCGGGCTGTTTTCCGGTAGCGAAATCAACCAGCGTGCGTGCCTGGCCCTCCAACCCTGAAAATAGATAAAAGACCTGCCGGTTCAACGGAAAGCCAATTTGCGGGTAGAGGGTGAACGGGCCAACAAGCGGCACTTCTCTTTGTTCCATGAGGGCGAAGAGTTCCTTGTCAGCGCCAGCGGTGAAAGCGCCCGTCATGGCGAAGACCTGTTCATCTTGAAGGAAGCGCTCGACGCGCCCGCGTGTGTTGGCAGGCGTGTCGGCAGTTTCGACGAACTTAAGTTCAAAACGGCGGTTGTAAATACCGCCCTGACTGTTGACTTCATCGAAGAAGGCTGTCGTGACAGCCTTGATGGCCTGACCCATTTCGCCGAGCGCGCCTGTTGTCGGCACGACTGTTCCGATTGTGATCCTGCTTTCGCTTAGCCCCGGATCACGGTCTTTGCCCACGCGTTTAAGATAGGCTATGAGGTCTGCCATATCTGCGCCCGGCATCTGGTAGCGCGGCATCACGCTCTGTAACTTGTTGCCTGCCGGGTCAACGCCGCGTGTGATCGCAAGGTCAAGCCCGCGCTCTGTGTAAGGCGGATGTTTGCGCCCCGTCGGGTGTGTGACGCCGTAAGGTTTGGTCAAGGCTTCCCATGTCAGGTTTGAAGGATTGATCCCGCCTTCGGGTTTGCCCAGACCGTCAAGCCCATGACAATTCGCACAGGACATCGTACTGGCCGGAACTTCGAGTGAAGCGTCGCCAAGGTAAGCCAGAATCTCCTTGCCCGACGCACTCGTGCCCTGCACGTAAATCTGCTTGCCTCGTTTCTCTTGCGGCGAGAGTTGCTCCTGTGGAGTTGACCCGGCAAAGACACCCGTGCTGAGAAAAAGAGGGATGAGAAGAAAGACGAACAGCGTCAGGAATTTAAGGGATGCTTGTTTGCTCATACAGTCTGTGCAAAGAAAAATCACTTGTCGCCTGCCGGTTGATCGTTGAGCACGCTTTCGACGACCTTGATTAACTGGTCGCTGGGGGCTAGGCCAAAGGCTTTTTTCCATAACCCTGTGCGTTCGTTCCCGATGATAAAAATGTTGAGGTGATTCTCCTTCTGCTCCACAAACTGGCCCAGCTTGTAGAGGGCGAAATCAACATTTTTCTTATCGCCCGTCAGAAAATACCATCCCGGTCTGGCATGAAGTTTCTTTGCATACTCTTTGAGACTGGCCGGTGTGTCAACAGTTGGATCAACGCTGATCGAGATGATGTGGACCTCTTTACCGAGACGCTCGCCCAGGGCTTCCTGCACCTTTTCCAGATTACGATTCATCGGCAGGCAACTACCCTGGCAGGTGGCGAAGAAGGCGTTGATGATTACCACTTTCCCCTTCAGCAAGTCGCTATAGAAACGCATCTTCTCGTTGTTCTGATTCAACAGCACGACATCCGTAAAATACTTTTGCGCCGCAGATTCCCTGTTGGTTGCGTCAACGGATTGTCCCGATGATGGCGTGGCTGGCTGAGCAGTCCCGGATTGGGCGACTGCTTCAAAGCGAGCGCAACAGATAGAGATAAGCAGAACACCGATTAACGAAAACAGTTTATTGGTCATAGTCAAAACTCCAACGGGATTGCGGAAATGAATGGTGGCGGTGTTGCTCTTTATTGATCACGCTTCGTCGCTTGAATCGTCAATTTGGGTAACTGGTTGAATTCAACTCCCAGCGAACGACTGTTGAAGAAGATATAGTACACACCCGCCTGCGGCGGAACAAAGTTAATTTCATAAAGACCGGTCCCCAACGGCTGAGCCAGATCGCGTTGCTGCCAGATGCCGGGCGCGAGGAAAGTCAGGACACCTATGTCTTTCAAATCCGAACGAGGCTGATTGGTCTGTGCGTCTATCACCTTGAAGCGCAGTTGATATTTTTCACCGACGTAAGCCGTCTGTTGACGTATCAGAGGCTCGATCTTGATCGGCACTGTAGGCTGCGAAAGATAAGCAGGATTAGCGCTCACCGTAAAGTTGAAGCAATGCACGATGCGAGGTGTGTCCAGCAGAAACGGAACATCGTAGCTCCCCTTCACTCCCAGTTTCACGGTCGTTGTATAAGTCCCCGGACTTGTTTCTCGCAAACTGCGACTCCAGACCAGCAATGCTCTGGGGTCGCGACGGTAATTTTGAAAGGTTCCCATCGGTGCGGCCATGCCTTCCATGTAGTAATAAATCATCTGGTCCGCCGGGTTTGCCACCAGCACTGCCCCGGCATCCGGCGTGACGATCATCGCATCCGCTGCGGAAGTGTAGGGCGATGCTTGCGGAGCTTTCTGTCCGGCGGGAAAGCGGTTGACCGAGACTTCGATCTCCGGATGACCGATGCTCGACAAATTAATCAACGAGACGAACTCATTCCCACGCGCACGTACATAAGCCACATCACTGGTAAAGATAATCTGATCCGGGTCTGGCCCGACGGGGACGTTGTGAAGCAGGCGATTAGTAGAGCTATCGAAAATGTGAACCAGATTCGACTGGCGATTAAGCACGAAACCATAGCGGCCACCGGGTAGGAAACGAATGGCCGAGAGGCCGGGCTTCGCCTTGATGCGGGCCAATGCTTCATGGCGCGGGCCGCCAACGGCGACAATCGTTCCATCACTCTCGTTGATGACATAGACCGCTTTACTCAAAGAAGAAAAGGCCAGCGCGGAAGGCTCAGAGCCGACCGAGACTTCTTTAATCAGGGTCATCTTCCGCACATCAATGACAGAGAGTGTTCCCCTTTGCCTGCTCGTCACAAAGGCGTAGCGATCATCATCGGTCAAGGCAATATCGTGAGGACCCGGCCCTGTCTTGAAGTGTGCAACCTGTTTCGTCGTGGCCCAATCAATGACCGTCACCCCGCCGTCTTCCGTCTCATTCCCGACCCACAAGTATTTCTCATCATGCTGTAAGCGGATGCGTGTGGGTTTTGCCCCGGCATCAAGATTGGCGAGCACCTTCCAACCGGCGGTCTCCACGACGGCGACCTGTCCGGCCAAAGGCATCGTCACGAAAAGCCGCTGCTTATCACCCGTCATCACCCAATCTTCGCCGGGGCTGTTCAAGGGAACGAGCGTGTAGAGCTTGCTGCCGCCAAAGCTTGAGATGGGATCAATGACCGAAATGTTCGGCTCTTGATTGAGCGCCAGAATCAAATAAGCGTTGAGGTCTATTTCGGGGCGCTCCGTCAAACTCGCTTGCAGAAACGATTGGATTCTCTCGCGGCATTGCCGTGCATCAGGGACAGCCCGTTCTTTCCTGAAATCAATCCAAGCCGCCGGACGCGCGTTCGTCACAGGTTGACCCGTATTGCTGTCTGTAATTTTGAAGCGGATAGATGCTTCCGTTCCTGCTGGCAACGCAGCCGCGCCTCCTTTTTCCGCTCTGAGGGGAGCGACAGTAAACTCGACAGCTATTCCTTCGCTGACCTGTTTTTGCGACAGTTGAGACTGCGCGGCGGCTGGCCTGAAAGGAATGCACATCAATACCAACGCGATTAGTATTGACCGTAGATGTCTACTTGCTGATGAGACGGGTATCTTGTTGCTGACGCGCATAAGTTTTCTTAGGCAGGAAACGCCCGTCAGATTTATGTAGCGTCCGCCGGGTGCGCGAAATTCTACGCCGCGACAAACCATGCGTCAACATCTATCTCTTTTTCAATAATCATCTCTACAAACTAATTGAAATCCAGATAGAATAAGAGTAAATTGCTGGTGTCCTTGCAACAATAAGCCTTTATCAAAAACGCACACCAACGGTTTGCTCAAACAGAACATCTCCCCTGATTCGCATGTCAGGTAGAGCAAAGGATAAGGTGCATACTCTCGTCTTCATAAAAATCAGCCTCGTCCTGGTGGCAACGCTGACAAGCGCTTCAGGTCAATCAAGAGTGACTGTTGTCGGCACGGTCACAGATCAGAATGGTGACGCGATTAGGGGCGCAAAGGTGGATGCTCTGAGCCTTGCGAGTGGGCAAGACGTTTGGACGCGGACTGATTCATCGGGGAAGTATGAGCTGAGCGGATTATCATCAGGGATTTATCGGATCGCTGTCGGTGGCAAAGGCTTTGCGACTGCCGCGAGGAACATTAGTGTAGAAATGCCGGGGCCGCTTACCGAAAACTTTCTGCTCGTCCCCGGAGTAATCGAGAACACCGTCACGGTCACGGCAGGGAAAGGCAGCGCGCGTCTCACAGCCTTGACTCCGCAAACCATCACCGTCACAGATTCGCTGGAAATCGAAGCGCGTCGTCCTTCCTCGACGCTGGGGGCTATCGAAAAAACTCCTAACCTGATAACGATTGGTTCAAACACGGCGGCCACACGCCCGCGCCTTCGCGGTCTGGCTTCTAATCGCGTGCTCGTCGTCGTGGACGGCGAACGGCTCAACAACATGCGCAGCGATCCTTTGTCCGGCGTCTCGCCGAGCGTGATTGATGTAATGCAAGTAGATTCGGTTGAGGTTCTGAACGGGGCCGGATCAAGCCTGTACGGTTCGGATTCTTTGGCCGGGACTATTAATCTGGTCACTCGTAGCCCTTTGCGCCCCGGCGGGGGGAAACATCTGGGCCTGCGCTTTGATACTGATGCCCAGACGAACGGCGCTTTCCGGCGTGGCGCGATGACGCTTAACTGGAGTAGCAGACAACTGGCCTTGCGTTTGAGCGGCTCCGTGTTTCGTCTGGGTAATTACACGGCGGGCGATGCAGCTATTCCGCTCGCTGAAGTCGTGCGTGTGGGGCGCTTCGCTAATGAATTGGGGAACGCCGTTAATAGTAACATCGCGCGCACCTACGCGGTTTGGAGTTTGCCTGCCGGGGCTGAAATTCCGAATGGTCAGGGGCACGGGTTTAATAGTCAGGCAGACCTCTGGGCATTCATCTCTGCGGGGCAAAGCATTCGCTATCGCCAGCTCAACAGTCAGCATAAAGAGATCGGCTTCGCTTTCATCACGCCGCCCTTCGACTTGCGAGAACAGTCGAACGGCTTCCGGCGATTAGATAAAAATGGGTTGCGCTACGAGGGGCATGAGCTGAGAAGCTGGTTGTCGCACCTGAGTTTCGGATTCTATCGTCAAAAATATTCTTTTCCCGACGACACCCTAACTTCAACCATCAATCTAGGCAGCAGTTGGGCCATCGTGCCGAACCCGAATCAACCGGCAGCGACCCTCCCCGTCCTGACAGGCAATGCGTCCGGTTTCACTCCGGCAAACTTTACGGACGGTAAAAACTCCGTGACGACTTACGGCGCGGAAGCACAGGCGACATTCACTCCATCGAGCCGTGTGACATGGACGACCGGCATCGGTTACTTGCGCGACTCTTCGCGCGACCAGTTTTCGCGCTTCGACTTTACGCCCGTGACACTTGAGCCGCGCAACGTCTTGAGCGGCAGAGCGACCACGCCCGATTCCGTTTACCGCAACTTCGGTTGGTTTAATCTACTGGAATACGAACCCATCAGTTGGCTCAGGCTGACGGGCGGCCTGCGCGTTGATAACTGGCGAACGGAGGCGCGAGTGACTGAAGGCTTTCCGCTCAGCACCGAGACGGCGATTCTCGACGCCTCTTTTAACGGACTCGCTGCGCATCCGGGCGCAATCAACATCGGCGGAGCAAGCGGTATTATTAAACTCGTCAACGGGACGGGCGGCATCAAGACAAGTAGGACCAGCATCACGGGCAATCTGGGATTAGTGCTGCGTCTTCCCCGCCACATCAATCCGTATTTCCGCTGGGGCACGAGCTACCGCGAACCCGGCGTGACAGAGCGTTACATCCTGCGTGACTTTGGCGATCCGACCTTCAGTGTCTTGCTGGTTCCGAACACGGCTTTGAAGCCGGAGAGGGGCAGCGATTACGAGTTCGGCGTCAAAATCGAGCGCGAGCGCCTGATTGCTTCGGTCGGTTACTTTCGTAATAATCTCAAAGATTTTATTCGCAACGAATTCTCCGACACGCTCTTTGTGAGCGCCGACGTGTCGCGCGGGTTGCTGCCGGTTTCACCGTTTTTCCCGTTTCATGGCGTGCTCTACGTGCAGCGCGCAAACACTGCGCGGGCGCGCATTCAGGGCATTGAAGCCGCTTACGAGATAGGTCTGCCGCTTGGTCGTGCGGGCAGCGTCACGCCTTATGGAACTATGGGCTGGCTTAAAGGCTCTGACTTAACACCGACTAGCAATGCGCTCACGCTGATCCAAAATTTTTACAATCGCGCCGACACACCCTTGCATCTGCGAGGCTCTGCGAGCGACGCTCCTTTATCGAGCATCTCTCCGTTTGGTGCGACCTTTGGCGCGCGTTACAGTGATCGTCAAGGCGTCTGGTCGGGCCTCTATGAGATTCGTTATCAAGCACGCGTCGAGCGCGTTGATCCGCTTGATCTCAGTACGGCGATCTCGACCCAGTACGGAAGTTTTGCGAGTCTGAGTCCGTTTACTCGTCACTCGTTGCGCGTCGTCTATAACTATCGCCGCGAAGCGTACAGGATGTCGCTGACCTTTGGCATAGATAATCTGACAGACAGGCTCTACTTCCAACCTTTTCAGACAGCGCCAGCGCCGGGCCGTTCGTTCATCTTCGGCATTACTATGGAGGGCTTTGATCTGCTTCATCGCTAGCGACGGATTTTCGTTTAATAGCGTTCTTCGCTCATGAAGCGCTGGAGCTTTAGAATCAGTCAGCATCACAACTAAGGAGAAGATATGAGTTATCTGGATCAGCCTCGCATTAACTTCACTGGCCGTTTCTTCACTAATGTCTCGACCATTAACAACACCCTCTCTAACTATGATCCGACCTCACAGATCGCCATGAGACCGGGCTGGAACCCGAACGGCATCGCACTGTTCATGTTCGACAGTTGTACGGTCACGGGGGTCCAGTCTCCCTGCGACGACGGCAAGCTGGTCGGGGCTTCGGTCACAACCCCTCCGCAGCCCGTGGCCGGAAAGCTGGTTGACCTAGACCCTGATGAGCAGATGCTATCCCAGGTGATCGGCGTGGCGTTGAACCTCATGACCGATTCTGGCGCTGGATTCCAGGGCGTGCTTGAACCGTGTAACTTTCAGGATATTTGGCAGAGCGCGCCAGCGCCGGAAGGCCAAGCTGGCGGCAGCAACGCAAGCGCCATCTACGTCTCGACCCTGAACTCGGTTCAGTGGACAAACGCTGATGAGATTGAAGCTCTGAAACTGCTGCGTGACGCGACGCAGAATGAGCAGCTTGCGATCCGCTTTATCGTCGGGAGCTACTTCTTCGCAGACCCGAACGATCCCACTTCCGGTTACGGCCAATTGGTCGGCTCGATAGGCCCATACCTGGATGGCGATCCGGTGCAGTTCGCGCGCCGACGCCTGATGCCGCCCGCAGTAGCGCAGGCCGATACAGGCAGCGAAGCTGCGGCTCGTGTCGCCAGTCGACAGCCGACCCACGCCGATTTCGAGGTGCAGGGCCAGGCCGCCACCGAGGCCTACGCCTCGCCCCCCCCGCTCCAATTCCAGGCGGGCAATTTCCAACTCGATACGGCG
>JBAWGU010000590.1:0-6879 GCA_049593215.1 Pyrinomonadaceae bacterium | reverse complement strand
GACTCGGACAGGTTACTCTTTAGTTGTGCTTACCATAGAGCTGACCTGTCCGAGATGTTTCGGCGGGAACGTGAGAAAGAATTGAACAACTAATCAGGGAGAACAAAAGCGCCTGTGTCGAAGGTGTCATTGCCACTTCATCACTTCCAACAGCTATTGAATAGGAGTGGATAGCTTGACGACCTGTCCCTGACGGAAAACTGTAACGATGAGGGTGCCTCCGGGTTTGAGCGTGCCGATGCTGTTCAAGATCGGCTCCTGACTGCGATCATTATCTGTGATCTGAATTCCGTTGACGCTGAGGATTACATCTCCGCCGAGCAGCAGGTCTGCGCCTTGAATATTCGCGCGCAGCGTGCCCGGCTGGATTCCCAGTTGCGAGGCGATTGAGCCTTCGGCGACGCGCTCGACAAGCATCCCTGCCGGTTGCGGCAGGTACAGTGCCTTCGCCAACTCGCCTGTGATTAGTAAGCTCTCAACGCCGGACCAGAATGGCTTTCGCTCCAGCAGGAAACGTCTGACCGTGTTCGAGGTCGTAGCAAAAGCTAAGCCCTCGGACCCGCCCGATTGGCTCATGATGCTGCCCACGATGCCGATCACCTCGCCGTCCATGCTGAAGACGGGGCTGCCTGAGTTGCCGCTATTAACAGCAGCGTCCGTTTGTAGGAACTCGACGGCGGTCGAGTCCTCCGCTCTCTTATCGAGCTGGTGCCGTCCGCTCACGTGCCCGGCAGTGAGCGTCTGACCCAGCCCGTACGGAGCGCCGACCACAAATATCTGATCCCCAACTTCCACCTTGTCCGAATCGCCGAGCGGGGCGGGCGCGATCCTGCCGGGCGCGCGGTTGAGTTGCAGCAAGGCGACATCGGCGTTGATGTCAGAGCTGACTACATGAGCGGAGATTAGTTCGTCGTCCGAGAACTCAACCCATATTTCATCCGCCGCCTGCACGACGTGGGCGGCGGTTAAGATTTTACCGTCGCTGGAAATGAGCACCCCCGATCCCAGACCGTCCATGCTCACCCGGCCCTGTTGCGGAGCAGGCGCTAACTCCTTCTGTCGCGTCCTGACGATCACGACCGCTTTCCCGACTTTATGAAATGAGTCGCGGAGTTGCTGCCCCTTGCTCGGCGTCCAGAGCGCGGGGAGCAGCAGAAAAAAGAGTAATAGAGCTAAGCGAAATTTTATTGGCATGGTTACTGACTCCTTTCGATGTGCTGTCTCTCGGGGCGTTAATGTCCGCCGCGACGGTCAGCATCAGTCTCCTGTGGCCCGTGCCTCTAGCTGCGGCTGTATCGCTTCAGGCCCGGCCTCCTTCTCTGTGCCTGCCGCTTCCCACTTAATCAGTTTAAGATCGAGGACGAAGATCGAGTAGATGACCGGCACGAGCAGCAGCGTGATGAAGGTCGCACAGATCATCCCGCCCATCTGCGCGTAACACATAGGCTCCCACAGCGGCCCGCCGTGCATCGCCAGCGGGACGAGCGCAATCACCAGCGCGAGCACCGTAATCATCACGGGCCTGAGGCGCATGATGCCCGCGTCGAGCACAGCCTCCTTCAGAGGCTCGCCTTCCGCGTGTTTCTCTTCTATGAAGTCGAAGAGCACGATGATGTGACTGACGATCAAGCCGACGAGGCTGATGATTCCCAGGAAAGCCATGAATCCGAACGGCGTGCCCATAATCCAGAGCGCCACCAATCCTCCCGCAATTCCGTAAGGTACTGCTGCGAAGACGACGAATGGCTTGATGGCGTTTTTGAACTGATACACCAGGCTCAGATAGATCGCGATTAGAGAGATCAGCAGCACGACCACCAAGTTTTTGAAACCCTTGACCTGCTCCTCTTCAGACCCGCCAATCTCCATGTGGTAACCCGGCGGCAGTTGATTGGCAAACGCTGTCAACTGCGTGTGGACGGCGTTCATAATCTCAGAAGGCAGGTGGCCTGCTTCGGCCATGCAGGAGACTGTGATAGTCCGAAATTGATTGCGGCGGCGCACCTTCTCGGTCTGCATCCCGTACTCGATTGAAGAGACCTGTCTGAGCGTCGCCTTCTGCTCTCCCTGCATTGAATAGACGTAGAGGTTCTGCATGTCGGACAGTTGCGCGCGCTCTTCCATGCGTAGTCGAGCCACGACCGGAATCTGCTTATCGCCATCGCGCAGCGTCGTCACCTGTGTGCCGTTGATTCCTGACGCCGAGGAAGCAGCCACGTCGAGGTTAGTGATGCCCGCCGCGTTCGCGCGATCCGGGTCTGTTTGCAGCTTGACGGTGAAGTGCTCCTCGCCCCAATCGTCGCGGACGCGCTGTGCATAAGGAGTAGAGCGCAGGATGTCTTTCACCTTCTCCGCCTCCTGGCGCAGCGTGTTCATGTCGTCGCCGGAGATGCGGATTTCGACCGGCATGGCGATGGGCTTGCCCGTGTCGAGCTGTCGAACATCAATGCGTGCGCCCGGCACCTGCTCGTCCAATGCCTTCTGCATGAGGCCGACCAGATGGCTCGTGTCATGCTTGTCGTTGACCTCAATGATGACCTGCGCATAGTTGAGCTGCTGCATCTCCGGCGAGACAGAGAACCAGAAGCGCGGGCCGCCGCCTCCGACAAAGGCAGTCAGTGATTTAAGGATTTCCTTGGGCTTGCCATCTTCAGGATGCTCTTTGCCATACTCTTCTGCCACCTCGCGCACGACCTGCTCTGCATGTCGAGCCGCTTCGTTGGTGACCGAGAGCGGCGCGTCTTCCGGCAGCCACACGTCAAGGTAAGAAAGGTAAGAAAGGTCTTTCGGGAAAAAGTCGGTTTTTAATCGGCTGCCCGCAAGCCCGCCGATGGCCAACAAAATCAACGAGCCGAGCAGCACCTTCCAGCGATGGTTGATCGCCCATCCGCCGACTTTGTAATAGAACGCGGCGAAACCTTTTTTGCGCCGTTCCTCCATCGTCGGTTCCAGCTTAGGTCTCAACAGAAAGTAGCTGATGAAGGGAATGAACGTCATCGCCACAATCAACGCTGCCACTAGAGAGCAGGTCAACACGACCGGCAGGCTGTACAAAAATTCGCCTGTGCTGCCGGGCAGAGTCATGAACGGCAGGTAAGCGACGATGTTTGTGATGGTAGCGAAGATGATCGCCGTAATGAGTCTCGTCGGCCCCAGCCATGCAGCGATGAGACGTGGATAACCCGCTCCCAGCGAGTTCTTAATCGCATCGCCGGAAACTACGGGCACGTCCACCAGTAAGCCCAGAGCAATAATCAGCGTGGCGATGGAGACCTGTTGAAGATCAATCTTGAGCATACGCGCCATGCCGAAAGTGATAAAGAGCGTAATCGGGATTGCCAGCCCCATCAGCAACGCCGAGCGCCAGTCCCAGAAACCTATGAGCGCGACGATCACCACCAGGATGATTGCTTCGTAGAGACTGTTCATAAAGAGGCTGACGTTCTCCGTAACTTGCCGTGGCTGGTCGGAGGTGCGCGCCATGATCAGGTCTTCGGGCAACTGTTTCTTTAGCTCACCGAGCTTCTGATCTATGCTTTCGCCGAATTCGCCGATGTATCCGCCGGGGCGCATCTGAACGGCGATGGTGATAGCGCGACTGCGTTGCCAGTTGCCGTTTGCGTCGCGCCAATCGTAGTAGTTCATGAATCGCGCAGGGCTGTCATAACCTCGCTCGATGTCCACCAGGTCACGCAGGTAAACGGGCGCTCCCATGTTCGTGTGCGAGACCGCTACGTCGCCAATATCCTTTTCACTCTTAAACTCGCCGGAAGGCTCAACTGAAAAATTCTTCCCCACGGCTTCCAGTTGCGGGCCTGCCGGTGTGATGTTGCGCGCGCCAAGAATCTGCGGCAGGTCTGCGGGTTTCAGTCCGTAAGAGGCGATGCGCTCTTGCGAGTAAAGAAGAAAGACCCGTTCGGGCAGGATGCCCGAACGTGAAACCTTCGAGGCTTGCGGGACGCCCTTGAGCGCCTTCTCGATGAGATGGGTGAAATCATCCATCTCGCGGTAACTGTATTTGTCTCCTGCGACCGCGCCGAGCTTTGCGCGCGTCTCTTGGGGGTCGCGGATCAACACGGGCGGCCAGCTATCGGGATGAAAATCTGCGGCCTGCAAACGGTCGTTGATAAACTGCCGCGTATAGCTGAGAAGTGTTTCATCGCTCGCGTCCGATACGCCGTCCACGCCGATGAAGCCCGGCTCCTTGATCACGTGCAGGTCTGTAGCCACGCCCTTTTCCTTGAGGTAATCGGCAAACAGATTGAGCGGGTCTTCGACGACGCGCGAGCTGACCGGATGCGTGAGACTGATGGCAATCGTGAAGCGTTTATTACTTCCCGCAGGAGGTGCATACTCTGCCCTGTGTCGCGTGATGGCTTCACTGACATCCTTCGCGCGCAGGTCAATCTCCGCTTCACTCACTTTCGGACTGGCGACGGTGAGCATGAGCGCCGACGTGTCGCCGAAGTCCTTGATGAACTTGACTGGTCCTGCGCCCTCCGGCAGATCTGTGATGGAGTCGAGCTTGAGCGCGATGTCATCGAACTCCTTGCCAATCTGAGCGCCGGGGAAGTTCTCATCCAAATCCACATAGACTGCCGAAAAGTTCGTGCGCGAGATTGAGCGAATCTTATCCACATTGGCGTTCTGCGCTATCTTCTCTTCGACCTTCTTGGTCACAAGTTGCTCGATCTTCTCCGCGCTCGCGCCGGGCCAGACCGTGATGGCAACCGCCGTTTTCACTGGCGTGTCCGGGTCTTTGCGTTGGGGCATATTCTTATAGCTGTAAAAGCCCCAGACGCAGACACTGATCAGCATGACCCAGGCGATGTGCCGCTGCTCGACGAAGAAGCGCGAGATGTTACGCTTGCTTTCGATGTTCTCGTTGTTGCTCTGACCGTGTTCCATAATTTCTCCAGACGATTTGTAGACCAGGTTGTAGGAGGCTTCCGCCCGTCAACACGAATGACGCTCAATCAAAGTCCGCCCCATCCTGGCTGGTTCATGCGCATCAGGGAACTATCTTGACCTGATCGCCATCGTGTACCATCGTGCCGCCTGTCGTGATGACTTGATCGCGCTGCTTCAGTCCTTCAGTTACGGTCACGGTGTTGCCAAATGATGTGCCCAGCTTCACGTTGCGAAGTTGTGCAATCTGCCGTCCACCTTGCTCTGTCACCACGAAAACGGTATAGCCATCCGTGCTGCCCTTCGCTTTCATCACCGCGTTCAAGGGCACGACCAGATGCGTTGGCCCGGCCTCGTCAGTTCCCACTTTGAGCGAGACGATCATGCCCGGTCGCAGTTGATAATCTGGATTCGGGATCGTCACCTCGACATTGAAGGCACGGCTTTGTGAATCAGCGCCGGGAAAGACGGAGGTGATTTGCCCGCGAAATTCCTTGCCGGGCATCGTTTCGGTCTTGATGCTCAGAGTGCTTCCAAGTTTCATTTCAGGCACGGCCGTATCTGCGACGCCGAAGACCGCTTTGACCGACGACGTATCGGCAACCGTGAATCCGGTTGTGCCGGGCGAGACCAACGTCCCTTTCTCGACCGATTTTTTCAGCACGATCCCGTTCAGCGGCGACCTGAGCGCAGTGTCCTGTAGTGGAATCTGTGTCTCCTGCACGACGGCCTGCGCCCCGTTCGACCTGGCCTGGACGACTTCGATCTGCGATTTCGCGGAATCGGCTTTGGCCTGAATCATGCGAACCTGCGAGCGTGCGGCCTCGACCTTTGCACTAGCCATTTCAAACTGTGCTTTTGCCGCGTCGTAATTAGCTTTGGTCATGCTCCGGCTGGCGAAGAGGTTTTGCGCGCGGTCGAAATCGAGTTTCGCTTTTTCATAAGCCGCTTCAGCCTCAACCAGTTGAGCCTTGCTCGCGGCGATGCCGGAGAGAGCTTCCTGATATTGTGCATGGCTTGCGTCAACGCCTGACCTGGCTTCGTTGGCCTGAGATACTGCTTCTTTGACTTTGACCTGATAATCGCTCTGGCGAACTCGCGCGAGCACGGCTCCGGTGCTGATGCGGTCGCCTTCTTGAATGTCGCGCAGTTTGCCGTCCACGCCCCGCACCTGTTGAAGCGCATCAACGTAGCCGCCCACCTTGAAAGCCAACTCAACTTGTGTGCGCGGGATGATCGTGGCCGAGTAGCGCGTTCCACCGCTCGCGGAGTTCAGCTCGACTGCCGCGACTTTCACAGGCACAGGCTGTTTCTCTGCCTGCGCGGATTGGGGCCTCAACATAGCCACTGAGACCCCGGCCACTAACAAGAGCACTGCGCTCACTGCAACTGCTTTCAATCGTTTCTGTTTCATTTGTCCGCTCCAATCGCTTTTTCGTATTCAGCCTTGGCCGTCCAGAAAGCCAGCAAAGCCTGTTGATATTGATAGTCTGCATCGGCCAAAGTGGCCTGCGTTTGCAGCACGTCGGAAAACAGCGCCGACTCCAGCTTGTATTTGGTGGTCGAAACGCGCATGTTCTCCCGCGCCGTCTCCTGCGTGAGTTGCGCGACGACCAGGGCTTGGCGTGTCTGCTGGAACTTGCGGAACTTGTCTCCGACCTCGATCAGGACGAGGCTCTCGGCTTCGCGCATGCCGTTCCTTGCCTGCTCGATGGCCCTCTCTTTCTCCGCGAGCTGGTTCTTCTTTCTCCCCCAATCAAAGACCTCCCACTTCACCGCGACGCTCAGGCTGGCAGAGTTCTTCGGTATCGCCTCGTTGTTGAAATTACGGAATGACATGTAGGTGAAGCCGAGGCTCACGTCGGGGATGTACTCGGACTTCTTGATGCGCCGTTCGACTTCGGCCTGCCTGACCTTGAGCCGCGCTTCACGCAGTTCGGGCCGCTGGTCGAGCGCGCGACTTCTCGCGAG
>JBAWGU010000589.1:0-1676 GCA_049593215.1 Pyrinomonadaceae bacterium | reverse complement strand
AGCGCGCAGTGTGCGTCAGCGTAATCTGGTCTGCGACCGCATCGAAGCCGACGCGATGCGTGCCGGGAATGTAGCCCGCGCGCGTTGACGCAACGGGAATGTCGCGCTCGTATCTTTGGTGCAGCAGGTCGCGCAGGCGCAGCGCAGTGCCGGAAGGCGCGTCACGCTTTCGCGCATGATGAGCCTCTTCGATGAACGGCGCGTAGTCGTCGAAATTTTGGAAGAGGTCTGCGGCCTCAGCGACGATGCGATAAAAGAGGTTGACGCCGATGGAAAAGTTCGCGCCGTAGATGAGCGCGCCCTCGTGCTCTTTGACAAGACGACGCGCTTCCGCTTCAGACTTGCTCCACCCCGTAGTCCCTTCGACAAGCGGAACGCGCGCTCTCGCGCACGCTTCAATATTTTTAATCACTGCGCCCGCGATGGAAAAATCAATCGCCGCATCTAGGCCGTTCAGATTTGCGGCTAACTCTTCGACGCTTCGCACACCATCGCGCGATGAGAAGGTCGCTGCAATCTCATGGCCTTCGTCGCGCGCAAGCGAGCAGACAAGCTGGCCCATCGCGCCGCTTCCAAACAGAGCCAGCTTCATCTTCCCGCTCCTTTCGCTATCTCGCCTTCCGCTTCGCCCGGCACATTTTCATCAGCTCTCTTCTCATGCTCCATCAAACCTCTCACCATACGCACGTACAAGTGACTGGCTTCAACTAATTCTCGCTTCGCCACGCACTCTTGCTCCGTGTGCGCCACCAGGATCGAGCCGGGGCCGAGCAGGAGCGGCTGGCCCCATTTCGTCAAATACGGAATGTCTGTCGTGAAGCGCACGACCCTGTGCTCAAAGCCTTCGAGCGCAAGCAAGCTCACAGGATTATGCGCTGAAGAATATTCAATCTGCGCGCGTCCTGCGATCCTCTCTTCCAGAATTTTCCTGACCGTCTCCGCGCCCGTCGTCAGACGAATCGCCAACTCGGCCTGAGCTTCCGCAGGAATGACGTTTGATCTTGTGCCGCCCTTGAGCGTTCCGATATTGCAAGTCGTCTCTCCGAACATCTCATTTGTGGGCCAGCGAATCGCGCGCACGCTTGCCAGCACGTCCAGCAGTTTCTCAATCGCAGAGTCGCCCTGCTCGGGATAAGCGGAATGCGCCGCGCGCCCTTGCGTCCTGAGCGTCAAACGCAAAGCGCCTTTCGTGCCGACAGCGAGCATGTTATCCGTCGGCTCGCCGTTAATCAGATAGCGGCACTCGGAAGCGATGCTGTGTTTATTTGCGGCCCGCGCGCCTATGCTTGCCAACTCTTCATCAACTGTAAACAGCAGTCCGATGTCTCTCAAACCATCTTTGCGCAACTCTTCAGCCGCCATGATCTGTGCAGCGATAATGCCTTTCGCATCGCACGCGCCGCGCCCGTGAATAAACTCTTCGTCTTCGCTCGAAGCGATATACGGCGGCACAGTATCCATGTGCGTTGAGAGCACAACGCGCGGCGGCGCGGCGGTCGTTGCGATGATGTTGAAACGATTCGCTTCGACCTCTTGCATCTCAACCTTGTAGCCCAACCGTTCAAGATAAGACGCGAGGAAACGCCCGACCTCCGCCTCCTCGCTCGTGGTGGATGGAATGTCTATCAACTGGCGTGTAAGTTCAATGATGTTCATGAAATCGTAGGGGCAGGGAC
>JBAWGU010000588.1:0-16455 GCA_049593215.1 Pyrinomonadaceae bacterium | reverse complement strand
CGGTTTGGGCAGACCGAGCGGTGCGAGATTTCGGATCTATAACCGCTTGAAGTCCTATGCGGACAGCGTGCGCGGCACTCTCTTCGAGTCCGAGGCATTGCTCAAAGCGATTGATGAGATTTACCGCTACCCGCTTCGGTCGGCAGCAGCGGATGTGTTGAACCGGCAGATGCGGGGCAGTGCAACCGATGAATCACTGGCCCAACTCGTCATAGCGCTACGTGACGAAGATCGCCTGTGTGTCGTTCACGAAGACGAACAGGACGGCGAGCCACGCATCATCTGTTCGATGGGATTAAGAAATGTTCAGGCTTGAGCAGGCGAAATTGCAAAGCGGATGAGCATTAATTGATATGGCAATACTCGACCTCAAAAATACTCAACAGCTTCTCAAAGAGTTCAGCTTCACAGACCTCTTTACGCAAGAACTCGGTTGGGATCACCTGCATTTGCAACCGCGCAAGCTGACGGTTGACGGCACGACGTTCACGCTCGCGCCCATTGCCGAAAAGCGCGGCTTCCAAGTCTTTGAGTGCCGGTCTTCAGACGAGATTCCGGTACGCGCTGTTCGCATAAAGATTGACCGCGAAGTGACGAAACTCGCTTACGAGCATTTGCTCGTGTTCGTAGATGCGAAGCAGCAGACACAAATCTGGCGTTGGGAACAGCGCGCCGAAGGACAGCCGCGCATCCCGCGCGAAGAGACATTCATACCTACGCAGCAGAGCGGCGAACGTCTGACGCGCAAGTTGGAATGGCTCGTCGTCACGCTTGAAAAGGAGGAGCGCGGAGGGTTGAGTGTCGCCGGAGTGTCGAGCCGCGTGCGCTCCGCTTTCAACGTCGAGCGCGTGACAAGACGTTTCTACGACCAGTTCAAAAAGGAACACGACGCTTTCCTCAAACAGATTACCGGCATTGACGACGCCAATCAAAAATCCTGGTATGCATCGCTCATGCTTAATCGTTTGATGTTCATTTATTTCATCCAGGAGAAGGGGTTCCTCGATGGTGACAAGAACTACTTGCAAAGTCGCCTTGCATTGATGCGTGAGCGTTATAGAGGCAATAAATCCCACTCGTTTTATAGAACTTTTCTGCTCAAACTTTTTCACTACGGGCTTGGCAAACCGGAACGTAACGCAGAGCTTAAAGATTTGCTAGGTAATGTGCCATATCTTAACGGCGGCTTGTTCGACATTCACTCGCTCGAATCTTCTCGTTTTACCCCCCCCCCGCTAAGTTCTATACCTAAACAACTTGCCTCTCTAGAATTGCAGGCGTAGGGTTAGAGGGCAGCGTATCGGCGAATGTCATCCGACGGTAAATACGGCGCGTTGTTATCACATCCTTGAGACAGTAATCACGAATCATTTTATGTTCCCCAAGCGCAAATAACTCGGCGATGCGTGAGCCGTCGCACTCGTTTGTCTTGGGAGATTCGAGACCGAGCACGCGCGCCAAGCGGTCGAGGCTAATAGCGTAGCGCAGATTCCACTTCTCCCACTCGCACATCGTGTCGTAGATGGGTTGGTTGCGATAGCGCGCGAAATTGAGTTCGATTGAAGGGCGCACGCCGCAGACGACGGAGCGTTTGTAGATGAAGGGCAAATCGAAATTGTAAATGTTGTGGCCGACGATGCGATCAACGCACGGACGAAACGTCCGCATCATTTCCCAAAAGCCACGCAAAACTTCGGCTTCATCGCCGGTAAAACACCCGCGCTCGCGGTCCCAACCTAGCACGCCTTTCACGGGCTGTCGCCCGCTCCCCTCATCAGTAAAGCCGATGCAGAGTAGTCGTCCAGTGTCGCCGTTGAGTGCGGTGCGCTGATGATCCCGCGTGTTAGGCGGCGTGCCCGTGGCCGCATCGTCGGTTGCCGGAGTACTGCGTTGTCGGCTGATGTCCGATAAATTTGTGTATGCGGCAGTTTCTTCATCTGTGTGCGCGGCTGTTTGCTCTGGCAGCGTTTCGCAGTCAATAGTGATTGTGCGCGGTCTAATCATCGGGAGCTTAACCTTTCATATAATTTGAGATCGAATGTTTCGTTCAACGCATCATGCCGCGGCCCTCGTTTTCAACAGGCAAAATCACGCCCGGGAGCGTGCAGGCCGCACGCGCACCAGCTTGTTGAGAGGCGTATTGGACGATGACGAAGGACGGAATGCGCGGGTCTATTCTGACACTAGTGCGGGCGGGGAAATGGCGTCGCAGGTTAAGGAGCGCGTCTACTTTAACGCGATAAGCGCAGCGACGCGCGCGGCTGTCAGGCGCAGATTTGGCGAGCCTGTTGGCGGTGCTCGCCCTTTCGATCAAACGCTGGGCGTTCTGCGTTTCGAGTCGTTTGAGAATTTGGTTGAATGTTTGTCCCTTTGCTTCCGCTCGTTTCATACGCTTCATTTCCCTCTCGCTGCTATCAATGGCAGCGGGCGGCGCAAAGCGGAAACGAGTTTTCGAAAAAATATTCTATCTCTGAGAATTTATTCTTCGGCCTTCGGGCAGGTGAAGAAATGCGCGCATCGCGGGCATTGATGGTCGGAGACTTCGGGTGGGAACTCTCCGGCGAGGATGCCGCTAATGGCGGCGTCGTAGTGTTTGAGGCGCGTGTTGATGGTGCGCTGACTCAATTTAAGTTCGATGATTTCGTCAGTTGAAAGATACAGAATTTCAATGCGCGGGCACGCTTGGGGGAAGTGTTCTGCGGCGATAGCATAGAAAAGCGCATAAGCGTCGTCGTCGGGCGTTCTGGCGGGCGGTTTGCCGGTGCGCGTTTGACGGAAGAGTAGCGTTGCGCCGTCCGTTCCTTCTATTAACTCCATGTAATCCGGCGTGATGCTGACGATCCCGCACGGGCGTTCAATCATCCACGTTTGATGAAAAAGCTGCCCGTGTGCATGCGCGTAATGGCGCACTGCACGCTCCACCATCAACCCGGCTTGCTCGCGGTAGAACGATTCGTAAACGTGGCCGACGGGCCCTTTCGCCAACCAAAATCGAGTAAGCTGAGCCTGCGCGCGATCTTGAAAATCATCGGCGGAGTCTTCCGCCAAACGTCCCGCCATGCGCTCTCCGGCGAGCCAACGAAGCGTCTCATAAACGCAGGCGTGAAAACGCAGGTAAGCTGTTTCCTCGCCCTTGCCGCTGAGATACAGCCGCTGCTCGTAGAAAAATTTGCGCGGGCATTTGAGATACGCGCCGAGCTGTCGCTCGGTGAAGAGCGGTTTGGGGTCGGGCATCTGTGGCGAGGACTCCGAGAGAACGTCAGCTACGTTCTCTTCGATTTCAGTGTGCCACGTCGCCGGGCTATTGGCCGCGCGCGGTAAATGTTCTTCGATCTTTTCGAGAAGTTCTGAGGCTTTACTATTGCTGCCGCCATAACGTTCGGCACGTGATAGGCAGAGGCGGTCACGCGCACGTGAAAGTGCGACAAAGAACAAGCATTCCTCTTCTTCTAAATGCGTATCTTTTGGTGCTTCGCCTGAATTACCTTCCGCTTCCGTCTTATCATCGTCACCATTTGAAAAAGTTTCGATCATGCCAACAGGCGGCGGGCAAGGTTCGTACTGGCACTTGGCCGGGAAATGTCCTCTACCGAGATATGGTAGATAAACACAAGACCACTCCAAGCCTTTCGCGCCGTGTACAGTGGTTAAGCGAACCGCGTTTAATCCTTCGGCGGAGACGGGAACGGGACGTAAGCTCTTATCTTCGTAAAGGCTTTTCAGGCGGCGGATGTAGCGTAAGATCGCGCGTCGCGCGTCCGCTTCATTCGTCGCTTCAACAGCGCGCTCGCCTTCGTTGTGGATGAACTGCAAAAGTTGATAGATCGCCAGACGCCTTTGCGCCCCGGCACTTGAATCGTCGGCGAGTACAGGCGCGAGATAGCGGCTATGGATAAAAAGGTAGTGCGCGAGCATCTTCCACGTCGACTGTAGATGCGCGACGCGCGCGAGGTGATAAGTTAAACGCGCGAGTCCTTCCGTGCTCGTGTCGCTTTCTTTGCCCACCCCGCTCATTGTATCGTTTGTCTCAGTTATGACTTCTCCTGCTTTATTATGTGCTAATGCGCCAACTGCTTGAGCCGTCTTGGGCGAAATGAGCGCATCGGGAAACTCACGTCCCGTCTCTTTCGCAGCTTGAAGAATCGCACGCACTTCATGGAGCGGGATGTTGTATTCATGAAAGCGTGCGACGCGCGGAAGCGTGCGCCCGCTCCCGTCACTAGCGAGGGCGACGAGGGCCAGCAGATCGCGTACTTCACTTCGCTCGAAGATGTCGCCTAGATAAAGCATGGGCACGTCTTCGGCTTCAAGCACTCTGGCAAATTTGGTGAGCTGCGAGTGTTTGCGACAAATAACTGCCTGCGCACGGAAAGGCACACCGCGCTCCTCTCGGGACTTTATCAATTGCGCCAATTCATGCGCTTCCGCATCCGCGTTCGTCGCAATCTCAAAGCGGACCGCGCCTTGTTCATCCGTGGTGGCATCGTTTTCTTGACGGTGCGCTTGCCACGCGGAGAAGTCTGCGCGCTCCGCCGTTGCGACTGTTTCTGTATAGGTATCTGTCGCTGGTAGTACGCTCATCTGCGAAGCGACTGTGGAGATGAAATGCACAATTGGGGGCAGAGAACGGTAATTGACCGTCAGCGCTTTAGTGCGCCCGTGCGGAAAGTCTTTGAGGAAGTGACGAACTTGCGCGGGTGCTGCGCCGCGCCAACGGTAGATCGCCTGCCGCGTGTCGCCGACGACCCACAAACCTTCCCCACGATTCGCCAAGAGGCCGAGCAGCACGCCGCACGCGCGATTAACATCTTGGTATTCGTCAACCAGCACGTGAAGATATTGCGCTTGAATCTCCACCCTTACCGCGTCTTGTTCGCGCATCAGGCGCACCGTGCGAAAAATCAGGTCGCCGAAGTCGAGCAACCCATGGCGCTCAAGATAATTTTGGTAAAAGTGATAGACGCGCGCTACTTCCGCCGCGCGCTCGGCCTTGCGTGTTTCTTCAGCATCGCCTTCGCCCTGGGCGCGTACGAGCATCGTCAGGGCAATCTCCTCATACTTGCCCGGCGAGACCAATTCATCCTTTGCGCGTGAGATGGCGGCGAGAATAGGCGCGAGATGCGTCGTCGGCTCGTAGAGATTCTGGTAATAATCAAGCCCGAGTTGCGGCAAGTGGCGTTCAAGGATAAAGAGCGCGTCAACCGGATCAAGCACACGCGCACACGGTGGCAGTGCGGCTTCCTGCCAGTAGCGGCGTAGAAGCTCTAGGCCGAAGGCGTGAAACGTGCCGATCCAAATCTTCGGCGCGGCATCAGGCGCAAATCTTTCGACGCGCTCCCGCATCTCCTCCCCAGCTTTATTAGAGAAGGTCAGGGCGACAATCTTATCCGCTGCAATGCCTTCTTCGAGAAGATGAAGAATACGCCCTACGAGTGTGCGCGTCTTGCCGGTGCCTGGTCCGGCGGCGACAAGCAACGGCGTATGGGCACTGTGGGCGGTCGCGCGTTGGCTTTCATCAAGCGTTAAAGCTGCTGCGTCCGGCGCTGCGAACGTTTCATCCGTGTCCAGCACAGTGGGCGAATCTTCAATATCGGGCGCGAGCAGCGCGTAAGTTAGACTGTGCAGCACGAAATCAAGCTTTAATCCGAAGCGAGAAGCAATTTGCGCGGCATTCAAATTCTCCTCAACGTATAGCCGGCGCAATTCATTGCCGGGTAAAAGAAATTCGCGCGCAAAGACATTCGCCTCCATCTCGCGGCGCTGATGCGGGCCGTAAGCCTCTATGCGCCCCTCACCGTACAGCGACTTGTCTTCGGACTCTGTGTAATCAACGTCCTTGTCGGAACAGAGCGACCCGCTGTTATGCAGCCAATAATGCGCGAATTCGTGCGCTTGATAGTAGAGAGCAAGCCATAGCTCCGTCTCGGCGTTGTAGTAGATGAACCCTTCGTCCAAAGTCGCCTGCGCGCCGTAGAGCAAAGGATCGCCGGAAGCTAAGGGTATGCGTACGAGTCCCGTCAAAGTCTCGGCGTAAGCTAACAATTGCGTGGCGGTCAATGCGGCGGAGGCTGAGTGCGGCGCGACGTTCGCAGCATAAGCTTGCACTTCACGATGGCGAAGGCGGGCTTGGGCGCGGATGTAAGACCAGTGAGGCATCTGAACGGATGTAGGTTAAAACTCAATCTTCAATTTGAACTTTTAATTTTGCGCCATTCGTCTTTTTGTTTTTCACTCATCGTTAAGTCTGTCTCGACGGCGTCAAAGAAGTCCTGCTGGTTGGGCATCTGCGGCGCGGCGTCGGCGCGAAAAGAGGCTTGAGAAGCAAACTGCGAGTCGCCTTGAAGGTACGCAGCGACTGTGTCGAAACTGCGCTCCAACGTTGTCCCGATGCGCTCAATCGCCTGACGCGGAATCGAAGCGAAGTGAATCAAGCGACGGTCCAGTTTGACGAGCAGCGGTACGGTCAAGCGTGTTGCCGCCGCGAGAGCCTGAATCGTCAGCCCGCGAGCCTCTGCCTCCTTCCGCAGTCCATTTAAGGGTACAGTCCCCTCAGGTATGTGCGAAGAGCGATGCGCGGCAAGCAGGCGGGCCGACGTTTCCATCCCGCGCCGGACGATTGTTTCTTCTTCCGCGAGGTTCTCGCTTTCCATCTGTCTTTCCGTGTCTGGCGAGTTTTCTATGATGCTGGCGGTGGCCGCCAAATCCGCGAGCGCACTGGCTGCGTGCGGGTAGCGACGCATGAACTCGGTCAGCACGGCGCGCGCTGCACGCGCCGCCTCGACCGCGTCGCCCGCCGCCCGTACCGCTTCTTCACGACGCAACAAGTACGCTTCGATGACTTGATCCGGCGTCGGCAGCGTTTCGACCTGTTGGTCGTCGCTCATCTCATTCCCCTCACTTACTTCCTTCAATTGAGCCACGTCCATACAAACGTGGAAAGCCTTTCGGTGAGTCGCGCTTCGCCCCTTATTCTCTACTTTCCTTCGCGCCAACGACGTAGGTTCGCTTCGGCGTCTCTCAAGCGGTTGCGGACGGTGCGCGGCGTAACATTCAGGTGACGGCTGATTGAAGGTTCCGTCGGCGAATCCGATTCAATCTGCCAGCCGTCGAAGTAACGCAGTAGGAACGGCTCGCGCAAATCATCCGGGAGCTGCGCGAGCGCGTCGCGCGTGAGGACGCGCTCTTCGGCTGACAGCGCGCGTTCATCGGCGAGCGTGTCTAACAGGTCAATCTCTTCCGTCTTGTCGTCTTGCTTAGGAATGACGCTCTCGGCTTGCCGCTCGCGTTGCTGAAGTTTGCGAAACCGGCTGATCACCGTGTTCGACAACTTCTCGAAGAAAAGCCCGAAACGAACCTGCGCGAAGTCGCTGCGGTCGGAATTCACGTCATAAAGTTCTGCCAGCAGTTGGCTCACGAGTTCTCCTATACAGTCTTCGCGATGTCGTTCATCAATCCCGCCGCGTCCGATGCGCCGCCTGATCGTCCCGGCTATGCGGCGCAGCAAAACTTCCACGACGGTGTTCGCATCCTCATGTCGATCAGCGCGCACTCTTTCCCGTATCAAATAACAGAGCGTCTCATCCTTAATATGTGCGGGCGACTTGTAGTCATGCTGCATCTCTGCGACGAGCGCCGCCTCTTCGCGCGCGAGTGCACGCCCCACTTGAACTTCCACTTCAGGCAATCGTTCATAGAGCGCACCCGTATCCGCATAGCGCCGCGTCAGCGGACGAACACTCTTATCTGCTTCGGCTCCTGCGCGGGGCGGCGGAGGACGCATCAGAGCTTGACCCTCAGAAATTAAATAGAAGAGCGCACCGCAAACCGGAAAACTCTCTCACCGAAATCTTCGCGGCTTGCTGGCACAGACAGTATTTAAGCAAGTTTGATGACAAAAAGGAAACCCTTTCTACGCCCGGCATACGACGACGGATGGCTCTCAGGAAGATTATCAAAAAAAACTTTTCCGGTTTTCGCCTCCTACATTTATTGATGACAAAAGCCGGACGAATTGACCGTGCTCGTCAAGTCTCGACTGCGAGCGGCGTGCATCTCGGCTGCGTCCTGTACGCAAAAAAGCGAAACGCTTGCCCGCTTAGTGGACGCCGGAAAGCTCTTATTCGCCAAACTGACTGAGAAGAGTCGGGAAATCGCTGGCTAAAAATAGATGTTCAAATCATGATGCGAGAATTATAGAAATGCGATGGCATGTGGAAATGTCGCTTAACTTGCTGGCAGAAAGTAATTTACGGTCACGCTTCAATTGAGCCACATGCTGATTAGGGAGAATACCGAAATTTTGTAGTGGCGTCAATTGGACACCCCATCATTCTAAGTACTTTACAGTCACTAACAGAAATATCTTGACAGTTAGAAGAGATTTGGACTAACGTGCCGCCGATTATGGACCGTGTGGTTTGCAGCGTTTGCAGACCTGAGTTGCGATTCGTGGTCAGGAAGGCGTAAGGAGAATAATTCATATGCTTGATTTCGCCTCTTGCTTCAGAGCTTTAACAGGCTACGAACCGTTCCATTGGCAAAGCAAGTTGTACGAACGCTTATTGCACGGCGAACTCCCTGATGTTTGTGACATCCCGACGGGTTTGGGCAAAACGAGCATCATTACTATCTGGCTGATTGCGCTCGCAGAACTATTGAATCGGGATGAATCATGGCGGCTTCCGCGCCGCTTGGTCTATGTGGTTGATCGGCGAACAGTCGTTGACCAAGCGACAACCGAAGCGGAAAAACTAATCGACAGGATCACAAAACCTGACGAGCTAATTGTAGATGAGTCTGAGCGAGAAATTTCACGTAAGCTGGCGCAAATTTTGATAGCCGCCGCAAGTTCATCAAGGAAAGAAATCATTGTTACGGGGAAAAGGCGAAGAGTAACTGAAAGGCAAACGCGAGAAGCAAGTTCATCAAGGGAAGAAATCATTATTGCGTTATCCAGATTGCGCGGACAGCAGGCAGACAATCGCGAATGGTGTCTTGATCCGACGCGCCCCGCGATCATCATCGGCACAGTTGATATGATTGGCAGCCGTTTGTTGTTCACAGGTTACGGCGGCGTCGGACGTTATCACAGAAGTTTGCAGGCAGGCTTGCTTGGTCAGGACGCCCTTATCGTCGTGGACGAGGCGCATCTGTCGCCTACCTTCGTTAAAACCGCGCGCGATGTCTTTTACTGCATCAATCAATACACAAGTTTGCGCCGTTCATTTCTGATGACGCTTTCAGCCACAACTAATGACGGGGCTGACGAAGAAGGCGACGAATCTCGCCCGCCTTTGAGCATTTTCGGCGACGACGAACTAGCAGATGATTTTCAGGATCAAGGGAAAGACTCATATCAACGATTGTACGCGAACAAACAATTATCGTGGCTCAAAGTTTCCGCGCCAGTTGAAATCACGGGGAAAGCAGGCGCGAAAGCCGCGCAAGAAAGAATGGCGGATGCGGTTGTCGAATGCGCGGCGCAGTATTTCAAGCAAAACGTGTCGGTGGTTATTTATCTCAACACGGTTGAGGCCGTCAATCAGGTCAGAGAGAAACTGGAAGACGCGATGCAGGCGCAGGAAATTGATGATTTAGGAAAGCGTATTCTCAACATCACAGGCGAGATGCGCGGATGTGAACGCGACCGATTGCTTGTTAAAAGCAATGTTCTTATCAATGGATTCAAGCGGCGTAAGAAGCGCGAAACCCAAGATGGCTGCTATTTTCTTATTGCGACGGCGGCGGCGGAAGTCGGAATTGACTTTGATGCAGATCATGGCATCTGCGACCTCGTCGCGCTCGAACGTATGATTCAGCGTTTCGGGCGCATTAATCGTTTCGGCGACGGCGCAGCAAAGATTACAGTAGTGTTGGATGAACAGAGTTTGCGCGCAAGCGAGCAGGCTTCACAAGAAAACAGGGCAAACGACTTGATTGCTAAAGGCAACATCAAGCCGCTCGAACAAACGGCTTATCATACTTATCTTTTTCTGCAATCTCACGCTGCTGCCGATGGCTCAATTGATGTCTCGCCCGTTTCGCTACGTGCGCTTGAATATGACAGAAACGCATTAACTGCGCCGCCCGTGCGTCCGCCGCTCGACGTAGCGCGCATAGACGATTGGTCGCTCACGTCACTCAAACAAAATGAATACCCGCGCCCTTTGGTCGCGTATTGGCTACGCGGCGTGATAAGCGACGACACCGTACAAACAACTTTTTGCTGGCGTGCCGATTTGAGCTACGCGGTTTCAGTTGCGGACGCCACAGCGATAGTTGAAGCCGTGCCGATTGCGCCGCGTGAGAGAGCAGAAGTCGCTGTTTATCGTGCCATCACGCTCGTCAAGGAACTTGTCAAGGCATCACCTGAAAAAATAGCTGTTCTAGTTGATGTCAATGGCGGATTTACTGCGTTGAGATTAGGCAGTTTGCAAGATGTCAAAGACGACGAACTGCGGCGCAGGTTATCGTTTGCCACACTCGTTTTGCCGCAGGAAGTTGGTGGATTAGATAAAGATGGTAATCCCCAACAAAAGTTGTCCAGAGTTACCAAATCTGATTACAAGCTGGAAGATGCAGTTGATGACGAGCAATGGGTGAGGCTAGTCATTACCAAGAAAGGTAAAGAATACTACGCGCAAGAATTACAAAACGACGGGAGCTTAATGCCAAATGACATAACTGACCTTAAAAGGTTTCTTTCGCCCAAAGCGGCCACCGACGATTACGGAAAGCGACTCAACAGGCAGTGCGTTTTCATTAGTAATAAAGGCGCGACACAGGAAGAAATAGACGAAGAGGATGCAGAGGACGAGAACGTAAGCGTAGGCATCCAACACAAGCACGTTGCATATTTGCTGAGGCGCGATGCGCCCGAACATTTCCTGCGCGGCGATGATAATGCTTCGCTCAATATGCGTAGAAAATTATCTATCCCAGAGCATAACGCAGATGTCGAGCGTTACGCGAAAGAAATTTGCCAAAAGATCAATATCGAACCGCCGCTCGCTTCGGCTATTGTCATCGCCGCCTCACGCCACGATACAGGTAAGGCGCGAAGATGTTGGCAGCGCGCTATTGGGAATGAACAGTTCATCAATGACAAAGCAAAGGCACTGGCGAAATCCGACCAAAAACGGTTTGATCTTGAAGCTAATGCTGGATACCGTCACGAGTTCGGTTCGTTGATTGACGCGCTCAATGATGATGAAATCAACGCGCACCCTCACCGCGATTTAATTTTGCATTTGATCGCCGCTCATCACGGTTACGCGCGCCCATATTTTCCTGAACGCGCTTTCGATTTGGAAAAGCTAACGACGCAGGAAAACCGTCAACTTGCAGGGGAAGTGATGCAGCGTTTCGCGCGTCTTCAACGCGAGTATGGCTGGTGGCAATTGGCTTACCTTGAAGCATTGTTGAAAACCGCCGACGGTCTAGCTTCGAGCGAAATCAAGGAGAAGGGGTAATGAGTTTGCAGCAACCCATACAAATAAATATCAGCCCGACCAATCCGGCGCAGTATCTGGCTTGCTGCGGTATCTTTGAAATGGTCGCGCGCTTCGATTCTGCGGCTGTCAGCCGTTGGGAAACCGGCGCGGCGACGCGGTTCTTAATTGAGACGATGATCAATGAAGGTAATCTCGTTGATTGTGTCGTCAAAACCTTTACAAGTTGGGAAAACTATTGGCGCGAGCGTTTTTTTGAGAATACGACAGAAGTTACTCGCGTTGATGTAAGTTTCGCCCTATCCGATGAACTGCATCGCATCGTTAAGCTTGATTGGTGGTATGAAAGACTAAATGCCGATGGAAGCTTCAATGGAAATAATAGCGCGTGGAAAATGTTTAGCGGAAACCAATCAGTCCAGCAAGTAGTAGAAGATAGACTTATTCCATCTTGTAGAAAATTGCATTCAGAAATGCAAACACTGTCGCTGGCAGAACTATTTAATGCGCGCACCCTAATAAAAGGGCAAGGCTTCGGTTTCAATCCCAGTTCTTCGCGCAATGCACTTGATGTCGGTTATTCACCAAATGACTTGCACTTGGATGTTGCCACACACTCGTTCGTTGAACTGCTGGCGATGATTGGCGTGCAGCATTTCTTTCCACCACGCACAAGGCCGAGCGGCGGTCACGAATCAACACGCGGATTCATGCGCGAGCATGGTAAGAGAAATTATTACTTTCAACACTGCCTCTGGCGTGAGAATCTGCCCGTCGTGCTTGCCAGAGCTTACGCTTGCGGAAGTCTCGCTGATGAGCGTTCAGGGCAACTGCTCAAGTCCGAACGCGCCTCGCGCGACAAATACGCAAACTTATCTCCTTCAACCCTAACCTACTTCGAGAAAGGCAACTCCAATGACTGAAGCGCAAATTGTTGACCTCAACCGCTACGATGAACACATCAAGATTGCCGATTGGCTGCAAGCTACTGAAATGCCTTCGGCACTGGTCTTGACCGAAACGCTGGAATCCGTCGGCGGGCGTGATGACATCATCTTTCCGCCGACCTACGCGCGCAAAGGCGGCGACCACCCTTACAGCATTGATGTACTGAAGTTTGGGAAAACCGCTCCCGCACCGCCGGATGGCGAGCACAATACTTGTTTGCTTGACAGCGTTGGTTCGCAAGCTAACCGCATGGAGAACTGTTTTGCTAAGAGACAAGAACAACCTAACTCCTTGAGCGAGCTAGTTCCGCAAATCGTCGTCGAAGCCGAAGGGCAATCCATCAATCTACTTGAAGCTGGTCATCGCATTGCAGACGCGGCGGTGAGATTCTCTGCTTTGGAAGATGAAGCGCGAGCGACAATTAAAGCCATGCAAGACAAAGGCGATTCCCTCGCGCTTGCGAAACTCGCACCGACATCTCTTGTTTTCGGCTTCTGGGATTCGCGCGATACGGGCTACAAATCTGGACGCTTACTCTCTTCCACCATCCGCGCCAGCAACGTAGCTGTAGTCTCCCGTTCCGGTCAATACGTTCCTTCATATGACACGAAAGAACTTGGATTAACGGCAGAGAGTTTCAAAAGCGAGAGCCCCGACGACGAGCAACAAGATGACCTTTCCGATACAGTCTGGGCGAAACTCGGACTTGTTTCCGTTCCAGTTCCAGCAACCAAGAGTACGGCTGTTGTCCGTGTAGAAAATAAGGTTGTCGGTATGCACGGCGGCGTGCGCGTGCTTGGCGAGATCGTGCGCCGCACGCAACTTAATCTAGTTGGTTTACGCTCGCTTGTCGCGCTCGCGGATGGTGGACAAGTTGATGCTGACAAGACGATGAAGCTGCGTCGTTATATCTTGGGGCTGGCTCTCATCGCGGGGCGTTGTCAGACAGATTATAAACTGCGAGAAGGTTGCAATCTGGTCAACTCGCCGGACAAACCGCCACAAGCCGAAACCGTTTATGCGGACGGCAAACGCGAGCCGTTCGATTGGAATATCGTGCAGGTCTTCGCCTTTGCAAGGCAAGCCGCGCAAGATTTCGGCGTGCAACCGCAACCGCCTCGCAATGTTCCGTTCAGCATCGAGAAAGTGCGTGCGGCAGTGAAAAAAGAGGAAGGCAAAAAACCGAAAAAGGCGGCTGGCGGTAAAAAGTAGGGCGGCGTATCAAAACAGAAAGGATAGTTCCATGAGGCTCAATCTCACCGTGAGATTCACCAATGGGCGTTATCACGGGCAAGGAAAGTTCCCGCCGTCTCCGGCGCGTTTGTTCCAAGCGATGATTGCAGGCAGCCATCGCGGGGGCTACGGACTCATCAACGCGACGGCGCGAGATGAAGCTCTGAGATGGCTTGAGCATCTCGCGCCACCTGTAATTGAGGCGAGCAGAGTCATTGAAACTAGCGACCAGATATCCCTCTATCTCCCGAACAATGATGACAGCATACTCAAAACTTACAATGATAAGGATAGAAAACCCGAATCATTAAACCGTAGTGAGTGGGCGAATGCTAAACAAAAGGCATCAAGCGACTTTCACATCAATCTTTTCACCCACAAAAGAAGCTCGGAAAAATCTATGCGTGCGTTCGTTCTGATGGGCGAAAAGATTGTGCGCTACGTTTGGACGTGCGGTGACACGGATGAGAATAAGAAAAACGCGCAGGTTGTCTGTGCCATTGCCGCGCTCGTTACTTCTCTGGGTCACGGGCTGGACGAAGTTTTCGCGCACGGAAAAATCACACATGAAGAAGCAGCAACGCAAACGGATGCGTCCAATGGTGAGAGCGTCGTCTATCAACCGCGAATCATGCGTGGCGGCGATTTTGTAGCACCACTCGAAGGCTCTTATCAAGCGTACAAAACGCGCTACGAAAGGACGGCGCAAGAGGCACAGCGTGACTATCGCCCCGACGCACGTACTCATTTTGTGCCGGAGCGTCAAGTCGCATACGAACCCACCCATTGCATCAACTTCAATGCGCCGTTGGCTTTGTTTGAGATGTATCAGCGCGAGAAAGCTGACAAGGCTCTCAGATTCGAGGGGCGCGATTTACGTCAACCGAGCGGGATGGTCAGACACGCTGTTAGCGAGTGGCTCGAACGCGCCCCACAGTTTCGTAAATACTACGGCGATGAATTAGTGTCGCGCCTCGCCTTCGGACATGAACCGCGAAGCAATGACGACAAGGCGGAAACCGCCACGCATTATGACGGCGCGCATATATCCTACGTTCCGTTGCCTAGCATGAATCACAACTTCGTCGCTGATGGTCAGATTCGTCGCGTGCTGCTCGTTGGCAATGGCTGCGAAGACGATAAGGCGCAAGAATTTTTCTTCGATTTGGCTTCTAACTTGAATGGGGCAGAGTTAAAAGACGAAGGTAGGAAAAAGGTCGTCGGTTATTTGCACCGTGTGGAAAACGTCGAGACAGATAAAGTTTTGTTGTTCTATCGAAGCATAACGGGCAATCGTATTTGGCATTCCGTCACACCGATTATTTTGACTGGCATGACGCGGCGTGGACGCTCACCGGAGACGCTCATCGTTCGCGCGCTTAAACAGATGGGCGTGGATGAAGCGGACGTTGAATCAGTCGCCGCTTATCGGGGAGTGATTGTTCCGAAGACGATGCATCCGCTCGAATACCGTGTTAATGGGCATTTGGAAACGACGCCGCGTTTTCATGCTGAAATTCTTTTCAAGCGGCCGGTGTGCGGGGTCCTCGTTGTCGGACGCGGAAGAAACGTCGGCTTTGGTTTAATGATGCCGATGACCAGATATGAACACGACGAAACGACCTAGCCTTGTCAGCCCGAAATCTTTTCAAAGCCGCACTTTTGAAACGAACTATCAGGTAGTGCGATTCGCTTTGAGTTCGCCGGTGTTGCCGCTCGTGCAGGACACGTTGCCGTTCTGCGAAAGCGCGCGTTGGGCGATCCTCGATTTTCGAAAGAAGATGAGTGCGCCGTTTTCCGAAGTCCTAACGGGCAAAGAGGCAGGCGACGAGATGACGCGGCTCAAGGGGCACGCGCACGCGCATTACCTTGCGACGGATGAAGACGGCGACGGTAGGCTTGATCATCTGACGATCTATGCGGCGCGCGGTTTTGACGAGTACGACTTAAAAGCCATCGCCGCGTTGCGCACAATCTACCGGCACGGCTCGCCGCACAAAGTTTTCGCCGTGTTGATCGGAATGGGCGAGGTGAAAGATTTTGCGAGCGCGTCTCAACATAAATCGCTTCACGCCGCGCCGCTCTTGCAAAGGTCGAAGCGTTGGCGCTCGGTGACGCCGTTCGTCCTGCCGCGTTTCGCCACGCGTGGGGCGGGGAAGGGTGCGCGCCCGCGCGACACGCCGGTTGAGCAGTTGAAGCGCGAAGCGCGCCTGCGTCAGTTACCGGAAATAATAGAAGTGCGCAGCAGCGATGTGGACAAAGATTTGAAAGGCTACAAAGTTGGGGCGCGGCTCGTGCGCTGGCTTGAGTTTCGCCCGCGCCGCTTTAACGGAACAACGGGCTACGGCACGGCGGGCTTTGAAATCGAGTTCGCCGAAGAAGTTAATGCGCCGCTCGCGCTCGGCTTCGGATGTCATTTCGGCTTGGGATTATTCGAGCCTGTGTGAGACCGTGCCTGATTCTGTCTAAAACGGCGACCTTGTTCTTTGACAATAAAATTCTCTGTCCAGCCTTTCCGGTTTTAGCTCCTCTCGACCATTGATGTTGTTGAGAGGAGCTAAAACGAGAAATGACGACAGAACCCGCAGCAACGAATCAAGGCAACCAAGAAAACGTCGAGCAGATTCCGGCGCGGATGATTAATGAATATGCCTACTGCCCGCGCCTGTTTTATCTGGAACACGTGCAAGGCGAGTGGGCACACAATGCGGACACGCTCGACGGGCGATTCGTGCATCGCCGTGTGGACGAGGAGCGCGGGCGCGTGCCAGAACCCAAAAAGGTGGTCGAGATGCCGCGCCTGCACGCCCGCTCTGTGCTGCTC
>JBAWGU010000587.1:0-4303 GCA_049593215.1 Pyrinomonadaceae bacterium | reverse complement strand
CCGATGGGCGAGGCTGCGGCTTCGCTCAGTGATGTTGTGATACTCACCTCTGACAACCCGCGCACGGAAGACCCTGAGCAGATTCTCTCAGATGTTGAAGTGGGATTGCGCGCGACGGCAAAACCTTATGAGAAGATTGCTGATCGTCGTGAAGCGATTCATCGCGCGATACGAGCGGCGCGCTCAGGCGATCTGGTCCTGATTGCAGGCAAAGGGCATGAAGACTATCAGATCATCGGGCGCGACGTGTTTCACTTCGACGACAAAGAAGTGGCGCGCGAAGCCTTAGCCTCACGCGCCACCGTGTAAACCCCTTGAAGGTTAATTCAATCTCTATAGCGCAACCGCGATGTCGAGCACGTTGTCTGCGCCTCCGAAGAGGCCGAGACTCGTCATCGCGCCTGTGCTGAGGTTGAGAATAAAGAGAGTGTTCTGTGTCGCGTCCTGACCGTGCGCGGCGAGGTAGGCAACGCCGTTTTGGCCTATGTCAAACCCGATGCCACCAATTGCGCCGCCGCCGGGCACGTTGATGTTGGCGACGGTGAAAAGCTGTCCCGTGTTTGGCGAAGTCGGACTCCCGCCCGGAGAGCCTTGCGTTGCCAGCACATTTTTGTTGACCTCACTTGCCGCGCTCGGAATGATGTCGTAGAGCGTGGTCGTGGTCGTTCCCGTGAAGTTGTTCGAGTAGGCTGCGGCGTGAACGACAGGCGGGTTGCGGCTCACGTTCGGGTCGCCCGCAGCGAACGCGACGTTAGTGTCAGTGCCCGCGATTGCGCCCGTGTCCGGGTTGAGCCGCAGGTTCTGTTGCGTGTTGCCGACGATGAGGCGTATGCGGTCAACAGTCGGGTTGAAGTCGAATCCAACATCAACGGTGCTGCCGCTAATCGTGGAAGCAAACGAGCCGACGAGCGCCGCCGCCGCCGTCGAAGTGTTAATCGTGTAGAGGCGGCTCCCGCTCGTCAAGGCATAGAGCTTTCCGTTTGCCGGACGGAAATCTATGGCGATCACATTCTCGCCTCCTGTGAGGCCCGTAATCGCCGTCGAAGTCAGAATCGTGCCCGGCGCATTGCTGTTGACGCTGACAAGTTTGTTGTTGGTCGTGACGCCGTAGATGTTTGGCGGCGCTGGTCCTGCCGGAGCGTCAGAGCATTCACGATCATCGTGCGTCACGTTCGGGCCGAAGCGCAGTTGATACTCTGCGGAGTTGATGAAGGCGCAGACCATCGAGCGGAAGTTGCCCGTCGCGTTAAGCACGTTGAGCCAGAACTGGTAGCCTCCCGCGTCAGGGTCGCGCCTGAGATAGCCGAAGTATTCCGAGAGCACGAAGGCAGGGTTGGTCTCCGCCGTTATGTATTCCGGATACTCTATGGCTTTGCGAATCACGCGAGCGCGGCTTTCGGCCTGCGTGACTCCCAGAATGTACTCGTTGACCAACTCCGGCCTGCGTGGTGTCAGGTTCACGCCGGAACTAGCCTGGATGTTTGCAATCAGCGCATCAATGAAGTCTGACCCGTTTTGTGTTGTCGGATACTTGGCGAGAAACTCCGGTCGCTGAACGAAGCTCTGCGCAAAGGCTGTCCGGCTTGTGTCAGAGCCGCTGCCAAGCTGGTTGCGGTCTATCACGTATTGCCCGTAAGTCGGCTGTGTGCCGAGCGAAGCTCTGCGCACGCGATAGACGAAGAAGCCTGTCTGCTGGAATTCCGCCTCGATGAAGAAGGCCGCAGAAATATCTACGCGGCGCGTGTTGCGGCAAGCAGAGTTTACGCCGCAGGCATCAAGCTGGTTGGCCCAGTAAGCCAAGCCTCCGGCATCCGGCTCACGATTGAGGAAATCAAGATATTGTTCGCGGACAAAGTATCTGGATTCATCAATCGGATTGAAGAGAAACTGCCCGCGAATCTCACCGTTAGGGAAGTTGGTGCTGTGAACGTTGGTGTAGAGCGAGCCGTCTTTGAGTTGCTGCACCTGCGCGGGGCTGAGCGCGATGTCGAAATTGTTTACCTGCCCCGCAGGGAGCGGGAAGATGATGGGAGCATTGCTGCCGGGAGCGGCAGGCCCGTGAATGTGCTTGCCCGTTTCTGCGCTCGATAGTCCTGAAAAGTTCACAGAGACTTTAGCGGTCGTCTCATCTGCGCTCAACAAAATGAGGGCAGTGCCGCGCGCCGTAGAGCCTGTCGGCGGGACTTCCTGCGAGCCTGAGAGCGCAGCCGAGAAGAGTTTGGGCGAAGGTGTAGTCGCGCCTGCCGTGTCATTATCCGTGATGGTCAGTGTCGCTCTGTTCGGCACACCCAGAGCCGCGCTTGTCGGGTTGCTCAAAATCAGATTGACCGTCTCATCGCCTTCAACATACACATCGTCAGGAAGAAGGATTTTGAAAGTCTTGCTGAGTTGACCAGCCGCCATGGTGAGCGTGCCGGTAGCGATAATGTAGTCAGCCGTTTGCTGCGATGCGCTCCCGTCAAAGGTGGCATAGTTGACGGTCAGAGCATTGCCGGGGTCTCCTGTGCGGTTTACTGTGATGTCAACGCTGCCTGCGCCTTCGCTGGCCGTGTAGGTGGCAGAGCTGAATTGAACTATCACAGGCGCGGGCGCAGCCGCTTGCAGCTTGCCGAAGAGACCGTGATTTTCGTCGTCAATGCCTGCCGCAAAGTAGAGTTGGCTCGTCTCGCCGCCTCCCGCGCCGTTGCCGAAAGTTATCGCCCACAGGTCCTCAATCTCAATCGGGTTGCCAGCCTGATCGTTGAGTGTGCCTAAGAATGCGCCTGTAGTTGCATTGAAAGCGTTGATTCTGCCGTCGCCGAAATTGCCGACGAGGAGCGCGCCGACAAACGGGCCGAAGTTTGTTGCCGGAGCAATCGCCACGCCCCACGGAGCGTTGAGCGGGCCGTTTGAGATGAGCCTTCCCAGAAAGGTTCCGTTCAGGTCGAAGGTGCTGACGTAGCCGTTGCCCGGCCCCTTCTCTTCTTCGCCCGTCATCGGGTCAACCTTCGCATATTGGACGTAGAGCTTGCCTGCCAGGGCTTGTATGTTGAAAGGAGAATAGTCGGACGGAAGTGTCGGGTCCGTAAAATTTCCTGCGAGTGTCGCTGAGGCGAAATTCTTGTCGTACACGTCTATCTTTTTATTAGCGAAGTCAGCCGCGTAAAGAAAGTTCGCGACGCCGTTGTTGCCGATTGCAAGTCCCGTATAGACGTGTCCGTTCTGATGGGCGACGATGACGGCAGTGGTCAGCCCGCCTTTCCAAGCAACGATGTTGCCTGTGATGGAGGCGAAGATAAAACGTGCGGGACCGGTGGAGCCGCCTCCCGTGAAAGCAAAATCGCTGCCCCCGTTGAAGACCACTCCGGTTGGCTCATCGCCGGGGATAGTGACGTTGAGCGGATTTTTCGTAAACGGGCTGCCGCTCACGTCTCCGCCGTAAAGCGTTGACGTGCTCGACTTGTTGTTAGCCACCCAGAAAGGAGATGTCGCACTCTGTGTGATGCCCCACGGGTTAATGAGCAAGGGGTCTTGAATCTGCGCCACGCCGGGCAGGTCTGAAACCAGATTGGTTTGATGGTAAGCGTTCGGATCAACGAGTGGAGCGTCTTGCAATTTGTGTTTGGCGCTGCTTGAGCCGACGGAGGCGCGCGCGCCTTTGCGGCCCGCCGCAGATGCTTTGAGGCCGGAGAGAATAGCCCAGCCCAGCACGGCGACTAGCGCGAGACAGATTATTCTAAGAGCGTAACGATTGATACGACCCGGATAAAACATCTTAATTCTCCTCTCAATTTCGGAAGGTGATCATTTCAAATGGCGGTGGGACAGGGACCGTCGCTCCTCTGTATGAGCGTAACGGACGGAGATGCCCTGCCAGCCGACATCAAACTTCAAACGCAATGGGATTGCGACCAGGCGCATGGCTAATTTTCCAATTTACAGTGGCGAACGGACTTCGCCGCCGTGCTCAAGAGTCGAGGGGAGACAGAAAAGAGCCGGAGCGATACCAGATTAGATTAAGCGCCTGCGAACCGACTTTTTCGCCGCGCGCAGATTGCTCCATCTATATCTTTTCAATGAAAGACAAATCCAGACCAGTCCAATTTGCAGGTGACGAGCACAACTGTTTCAATCGGGATAGTGAGACTTTATGCCTATGAAAGAGATGCTGTCAAGATTTTCCTTAAAGGCTGTCCGTGGTCCGTAGTCCGTGGTCCGTGGTCAGTTGTCCGTAGTCCGTTGTTTTTTGAGTCTTACCTGAATTGAATGCTGCATCTCATCATTCAACTCAGCCATCACAAACAACGGACAACTGACTACGGAC
>JBAWGU010000586.1:0-2799 GCA_049593215.1 Pyrinomonadaceae bacterium | reverse complement strand
GCTTCGTGATGACGCGCGAGAAATCTTTGACAGCTACCGTCTCATCATGTTCTGAAATGTCGTTAAAGATGGAAGCGGCCTTCCCGTAATTGATGCCGTCTTCGGATAATTCAAACTCAACGCGCGTCGGCATCCAAATCCACGAGCGCATATCTTGCAGAAAACCTGCGCCGAGTTTTGAGATGCTTCTGATTTCGCCTAGATCAATCACAGCTTCAAAATCCTGCCCCTGATAGCCTTGCCACGCGCCTGTGCGAAAGTTTGGGCCGCCACGAATGCCGTCAATCAGAGCGAGGTCGCCGCCCGCGCTGTATTGCGGAGCGTATTTCGAGAGAATCTTAAGAGACCAGCGATGCGGTATTTGATGATAGCTGGACGTAACAACGAAACTCTTTGCTCCACTCGCATTGACGGCGACGGCTTTGATGACCGTCGAGCGTTCGATGATGAAAGGCTTGCTATATGGCGTTGAGCGTTCGTCAGGCTCTGTGCCGTCCGTCGTGTAATAGACTTTTAAGTTTGCCGCGCCGCTCGTTTGTATCTGGACGCTCGCGCGATCTCTGAACGTATTTCCGTTTGAGCGAAGCACGGGCACGGGCACGATCAGCTCGTCTGCGATGGAAGTGACGGGAACATCGCTGTCGTTTGTGGCCCATTTAAGATTGGGCTGCGGTCCCATCGTAAACGTGAGCGTGCCGCCACGCATGATACTTGAGTGCGCGAGATAAGATTTGCTGTAGGGTTGGCCGTTGAGCGTTGCGGATTGAATGTAAATGTTTTTAGAAGAGACGGCAGGCGCTCTGATGATAAACGTCCTGCCGTTCTCCAGATTGAATCGAACTTCTTTGAAGAGCGGCGTGCCGATAACGTAGAAGGGCGCGGCGGGCGTGACGGAATAAAATCCAGACGCGCTGAGGACATACCATGCTGACATCTGGCCGCAGTCTTCGTTGCCAATCAAGCCGTCAGGTTGAGGCTTGTAAAACTCGTCCATGATTTGCCGCACGCGTTGCTGAGTCTTCCACGGCTGGCCCACGAAATTGTAGAGGTAGGCCATGTGATGGCTCGGCTCGTTGCCGTGCGCGTATTGACCAATCAAGCCTGTGATGTCTGCCTGCTCGCGTCCTGTCGTTGCGCTCCCTGTTGCGAACAACTCGTCAAGCTTCTGCGCGAACTTTTGCTTGCCGCCCATCAAGGCAATAAGGCCGCTCACGTCCTGCGGGACAAAGAAGCTGTACTGCCACGAGTTTGCTTCCGTGAAATTGAAATTAACTTCGCGCGGATCGAATGGGTCCAGAAATGCGCCGTTCTTTCTGGCGCGCATGTAGCCTGTCTGTGAGTCGAAAAGGTTTTTGTAGAACTGCGCGCGGCGTATGAAGCGTTTGTAATCGTCCTTTCGCTTGAGCAGGCGCGCTGTCTGCGCGATGCACCAATCGTCGTAAGCGTATTCGAGCGTCTTTGAGACAGACTCGGATTCGTCTTCCGAGCTGATATAGCCGCGCCGCACATAGTCTTCCAACCCGTAATGCTTCAACTCTGCGCTGTGCTTCATCGCCTCGAACGCTTTTTCAAGATCGAAGCTACGGATGCCTTTCACGGCAGCGTCTGCGATGACAGGCACGGCGTGATAGCCGATCATCGTGTCCGTTTCGTTGCCCGCGAGTTCCCACACGGGCAGACGCCCGCCCTGTTCATATTGGGCCAGAAATGTCTTGATAAAATCGCGCGTGCGCTCTTCGTCAATGATTGTGTAGAGCGGGTGCGCGGCTCTGAAAGTGTCCCAGAGCGAGAAGACCGTGTAGTTTGTGAAGCCGTCGGCCCTGTGCGCTTTTCCATCGCGCCCGCGAAACTGCCCGTCAACATCCATGAAGAGATTCGGCGCAGTCATCACGTGATACAGAGCCGTGTAGAAATTTTTTAGCTGCGCTTCCGTCCCGCCGGAAACCTGAATCTTGCTGAGTTCCTTGTTCCATGCGGCATCTGCGTCCGTCCTCACTTTGTCGAAGCTCCAACCCGTAAGCTCTGCCGCCAGATTTTTTCTTGCGCCTTCGATACTCACGGATGAGAGAGCGACTTTAACGAGAACGGGGTCGCCGCTCTCTGCGTCGAAGCGAAAGAATGATTTGATGTTTTTCCCAACGGCTTCGTTGAGTCCCTGCTTGATTTGATCGTCAACGGCGATGCCATAGGACGTGAAAGGCTTTGAAAACTCCGCGACGAAATAAACGATCTGATCTCTGGCCCACGCATCGGACCTTCTGAAACCTTCGATGCGAGTGTTGCTGGCTACAATCAACTTTGAATCAAGAACCCTGTCGCGGTGCGTGAGGTCAAGAATGATGTTGGCCTGATTCGTCTTCGGGAAAGTGTAGCGATGAAAGCCGACGCGTTTGGTCGCGGTCAATTCAGCAAAGATATTTTCATCGTCGAGCTTGACGGAATAATAACCGGGTGCGGCAGTCTCGTTTCTGTGGCTGAACTGCGAGGCATAACCTTTGTCAGTGCGCTCTCCGTTAAGAGCGTTGAGATAAATCTCGCCGACCGTAGGCATCAGCAGGATGTCTCCGTAATCGGAGATGCCCGTGCCGCTCAGGTGCGTGTGGCTGAAGCCGTAGATGATTCGGTCTGAATAGTGATAGCCGGAGCAGCCGTCCCAACCTGTCAAGCGCGTGTCGGGGCTAAGCTGCACCATGCCATAGGGCATTGTCGCCCCGGGAAAAGTGTGCCCGTGCCCGCCCGTGCCAATGAACGGGTCAACATAGCGGGTCCAATTCTGTTGACCAAAGACGGAAGAAACAA
>JBAWGU010000585.1:0-3041 GCA_049593215.1 Pyrinomonadaceae bacterium | reverse complement strand
ACAACGGACAACGGACCACTGACAACGGACAGCTTTTCATTTATTTATCGTTGCGTCTTCCGTTTGATGGAATTGGAGGTCATGGACGGAGATGATCTTCTTGCAGGCGGGGCAGTTCATCTTGAGCGTGGCGTCCGTAGTCATGATGTTTGTGCCGCAGTAAGGGCATGGCCCTGAGATTTCGTTGCGCGTGAAGATGTCGCGCACCATGAAGAGCGGCACAATCAGCCCGGCGAGCAGGAGCGGAAGTCCGAACACAAGGCCCACACCCGTTCCCATCCCCAACGCGAGCATCAACACCAGACCCGCGATAAAGAGCAGCAGCCCGAGCGCAATCGCAAAGGAGAAACCGTAGGCGCTGTCAAAAGTTTTCCCGGGCGTAGCCGCTCCAGACCTCTTAACTTTCGTGTAATGTTCTTCTCCCATAGTTGTTCTCTTACCCTGTCATAGAATGGATTAGTGGAGACGAAAGGCCGGAATCAGACGGCTCTCAAAGGAGACTTAAAATCCGGCTTCTATGCATCGCAACTTACCACAGCCGCGCAAGAGGCGACAAGGCAAAAAGGAAGTCGAAAAGATTCACCGCAGAGGCGCAGAGACACTCGCAGAGGAAGCGCAGAGGATGGAATGACTTCAACCACTCTGCGTAAACTCTGCGAGTGTCTCTGCGCCTCTGCGGTGAGTTGACGCTCTCTTTTCATTCAAGAACTCTTATTACCGGCGTTTTGAGCCTCAACGCCTAAGATGCTAAAGTATCCGTTTTTGAATAGGAGAGAAATTGAGCATGAGCAATACTGTGATGACTCGAAACGCTGAGACGCCTTTTGAATCCTTCCTGAACCGGCACGACGACGCGGCCTGGGCCGTTGTGGTCGCCTCGCTTGCGCCTTCGATACATGAGGTTGACCGCACGGCCACGCAAATCTGGTTTTACTTCTACCCGCTCGCGCTCCTGCGCGCACTCGAACAGGCGGAAGACGCTGAGAGATTGGCGCAAGAGCTTCTGCTGCAAGGTAATTATTATCTGAAAGACCAGATTGACACTTCGCACAAGTTTCTCTACGGCCATCGCTTCTGGCCCGAAGTGATACGGGCTGTCACGGAGTATGCCGCAGACGCTAATCATGCGGGCGGCGATCTCAAAACTCAGATTCTCGAAATTGCGCGTCGCGTGGCCGCAGATAAAAAGCATGACGAGTCTCTGCTCGTCGGCATCACGGCGGTCGCTTTTATGACCCTACAGCAGGTCGGCATAGATGCTTTCAAAGCCGCGCCGGGCAGGGTCCATATTGACAGCAAGCACGCGAAGAAATCTCCCGAACAAATCCTGCGCGAGAGGGCGAAAGATGACAGTCAGGGTCTCTTCGGTTTCCTCAAGACGGTTGACAGGGAATGGACTGTGACCTTTGACGAGAACGATACGGAAGCGAAGTATAAGATGAGGGACGGGGCAGACCTTGCCTACGGCGCGGCTGATGATCGCTCGCGCGAATGGACCAAGTTGGACCCGCGCCGCATCGAAGGCCCGATCCCTGTCGAATGCCGCTCGGCAGCCTGCGGCACGTGCTGGGTCGGCGTGCTCGGCGGCGCAGAGAAACTCTCCGACGTGCAGCCACGCCTCGAAGGAAAGCGCATTAAAGAGTTTGGCTACATCAACACGGACGAGCCGAAGCCCCTGATTCGCCTCGCATGTCAGGCACAGGCTCAAGGCGCAGTCTCCATCGTCATCCCGCCGTGGAATGGAGTCTTCGGCAAAGGATTGCGCGCTCAGCAGGAGCAGACGAGTGAGGAGAGCCAGCCGGACATGCAAAGCTCCGAGAGCGTTTCATAAAGATGAATGAAAAGGGCAGCCGCATGTTTGCAATTTTTCTTGACAGCGAGCGTTATCACCTCACCTCTTCGGATGGCAGCATCACTGCCTGCGGATTGCCGACGACCGGAGGCGGAAACTCCATCGAGCCGCTTCGCCTGCTGCCCGCGCGCCTGATGACAGAGAGGCCGGAAGAGTTGGACATGTGCCCGCAGTGTGCGGCTATCTATGAAAAGCGTTAAATAGTAAATGGTAAATAGAAAAACGCCGTTCATCCATTTACCATTTACCATTTACTATTTACCATCTTGAAGAATGCCAGAACACTTTGCAAAGAACCGAGCGGGAAGAGACGGCTCGTTTAGTTCTTCGCCGCTTCTGCTGGTGCTGGCGGCTGCGCTGCTGTGGAGCACGGGCGGACTCTTCATCAAGTGGACCACTCTTTCGGCGTTTGAGCTTTCGTTCTGGCGTTCGCTCTTTGCGGCATTGACCGTCGCCTTCTTCACGCGCCGCGAAGGGTTCGGCATCAATCGCCTGACCATCATCACCTCCCTGCTCTACGCCGCGCTCCTGCTTCTCTTCGTCATCGCAACGAAACAGACGACAGCCGCCAACGCCATCTTTCTGCAATACACCGCGCCGATTTACGTGCTGGCTCTCGAACCTGTTTTCTACAAAGAGAAGTTCAGGACGAGCGATGCTGCCGTAGTCGCAGTCTGCATCACGGGGATGTCTTTGTTCTTCGTCGGCAAGCTGCGCCCGCAGGATGTGACAGGCAACATCTTCGCGCTCGCTTCGGGTCTCTGCTTCGCTTTCTACTTCCTGCTCCTGCGCCACACGCGCTCGCAAGAGGTCAACCGCGCCTCATCCGTCATCTATGGCAATCTCATCACCGTCTTTATCACAGCGCCGATGGGACTGGCTGCTATTCCTCACACCACCGCGCACGATGCTTTGATTCTGATTTATCTGGGCGTGGTCCAGATTGGGCTGGCTTACACTCTCTTCACGCTCGGCATGGCGCGCGGCGTGCGCTCGCTTGATGCTGGCATCGTCGGATACATAGAGCCTGTCCTGAATCCCGTCTGGGTCTTTCTGGTGCTGGGCGAACGCCCTTCCCAATGGGCCTTGCTCGGCGGAACAATTATTATCGGCGCAGTCGTCGCGCATACACTCTGGAACGCGCGGCTCGCTCGCTCGCCTTATCTAAGCCCGGATTAAAACTAAGACT
>JBAWGU010000584.1:0-5728 GCA_049593215.1 Pyrinomonadaceae bacterium | reverse complement strand
GCTCGAACAACAGATCGGACAATTCTTCTTTATCGGCCTGCCGGGCACTGAGATGGACGCGGACACACGCGCGCTCATCGAAGAGGTCAAGCCGGGCGGCGTCATCATCTTCGGGCGCAATGTCGCCACGCCCGAACAACTGCGCAAGCTGCTTGACGACGTGCGCGCTCTGCTTCCTGTTCCGCCCCTGATAGGTGTGGACCAGGAGGGCGGGCTGGTTGATCGGCTGCGCCGCATCTGCACGCCGATGCCTTCTGCGCGCACCATACGCCAGCACGGCGATCTGGCCGGAGCACGCTCGCTCGGAAGAGTCACAGGCGAAGCCCTGCGTATGCTCGGCTTCAACATCAACTTCGCGCCCGTCATGTCAATTATGACGGACGAGCGAGACCTGCTCTCTAACGGTCTCTACTCGCGCTCATACGGACGCTCGCCCGGCGAAGTTTTAGGCTACACGACTGTTTACATGCGCGGTCTTCAAGGCACAGGCTGCCTCGGCTGTCTCAAACATTTTCCGGGCATCGGCGCGGGCGAAGTTGATTCGCATGAAGAGATGCCTGTCGTGCGCCTCTCGCATGATGATTTGCTTGCGCAGGACCTTGCGCCCTACATCGAGCTATTTCAACGCGAAGATGACAGAGTGAGAGCGGTGATGATCAGTCATGGCGGCTTTCCCAACATTGATATTATGCAGGGCTTCGCTGGCGGTCTGCTCGAACCCGCTTCGCTCAGCCACAGCATCGTGACCACGCTTCTACGCGAAGAGCTTGGCTATAAACATCTGGTGGTGACGGATGATCTTGAGATGGGCGCTATCTCAAGGCACAGCGAGATTGAGGGCGCAGTGATTCGCGCTTTTCTGGCGGGCGAAGATATGATGCTCATCTGTTCGCGTTCAGACATGGTTCGTCGCGGCTACGACGCGCTCCTTCGCACAGCCCTCGACGGCAAACTCCCTCAAGAGCGTATCAACGCTTCGCTTGAACGTATTGCTTCAATCAAATCAATTATGAATCCGCCGCTTCCGCTCGACCACGCGCGCTTTCGTGAACTCTCAAACGAAGTGGCCGAACTCAATCGCAAACTCAACTACAGTTATGGAGGAGCCGTTTGATGCGTGCCCGTAAAATCCCGACTATTCTTCTTGGCTTGATTTTGATGCTCCCCTTTGTGGCGGGCTGTCGGAAACGGAGCGACGCTTTCTCAGTCGCTCTCAGCGACCAGATTTCCACGCTTGACCCTATCGGCTCTCCAACGATTGACGCTGCCGCCGAGCGCGTGCGCGTGTTGATGTTCAACACGCTGGTCAGGAAGAACGAGAAGTATGATTATGTGCCGGACCTTGCGACGAACATACAGAGGTCGGACGACGGCCTGAGCTACACTTTCACGCTGCACGACGGCGTGACATTTCACGACGGGCGAAAATTCACTTCGGAGGATGCAAAATATACGATTGACGCGCTGCTCGCTTCCAATTCCGGTAAGGCCGCAAGTTTTTTTGAAGGCTCAGGAGCAGCCAAACAAAGCTTTATCAAAAGCGTAGAGGCAACGGACCCGCTCACCCTCAAAATCAATTTGACGAAACCGTGGCTCGGCCTTCTCTCAAACCTCGTCGCCATCGGAATCATTCCAAAGGATTCCGCGCCGCAGCAGAAAAGTCATCCTATCGGCACAGGCCCTTTCAAATTCGTCAGCTTCGATTCTTCACAGCAGATCGTTGACCTCGAAGCGTTCCCGAACTACTGGGAGGGTGCGCCCCAGATACAGAAATTGCGTGTGCGCGTGATCAACGAAGCCAACGCGCTACAGGCTGAGCTTCGGAGCGGGCGTATTGACATCGCGCCGTTGCCGACAAACCTTTCGTCTGACGCCATCATCTCGCTTGGTAAAGACCCTAACTTGAAAGTCGAACAGTTCAACGGCTCAAACTTAAACCTCATCACCTTCAACACAGAGAGCGCGCCGCTCGATAATGTGCGCGTGCGGCAGGCCATCGCTTATGCGATTGACCGCGAGGCTCTGATACGCGACCTGCTGCTCGGACAGGGTAAGCTTGCGCACTCTATCATCCCGGAAGAGTCGTGGGCCTACTCTTCCGGCAAGAAATATTCTTTAGACCGTGAGCAGGCGAAAAAACTTTTGGACGAAGCGGGCTTCAAAGACCCTGACGGCGACGGCCCGCAGATGCGTTTTCAAAAACCCATCAGCTTCAAAATCTCTTCGGCGAGCGTTTCGGCAAGGCAGTATGCGGGCGTGATTCAGAATGATTTGAAACAGATTGGCATTCCCATCTCGATTGAGACGGCGGAGCTAAACACCATGCGCGACCAGTTGCGCTTAGGTCAGTTTCAGATGACGTACACGCAGTGGGTGGGCGGCAATCAGGACCCGATTTTTTACAAAGACCTGTTTGCCTCTTCGGAAATTCCGACGCAGGAGCGTCCTTCAAAAAATCGCAGCCGCTATCGGAACAAGGAACTCGACGCGCTCCTGGAAGAGGCCGTCAACACTGCGGACCATGAGAAGGCTCGCGTGCTCTACGCGAAGATTCAGGACATCGTAAGCAATGACTTGCCCGTGCTCCCGCTCTGGTATCAGGCCAATATGGTCGTCGCCAAAAAGAGCGTCGGCAACATCAAGGTAGACGGCAGCGGCACATGGGACTTCGTAAAGAATTTGTCTGTCAGCAAGTGACGAGTGAAAAGTGGTTTGAAGGACCATTTATTTCAGCTCAAGACCGAGCGCAAGCATTGTCTCTCGTAACTTCTCTAAAGAGACAGCGCCTTCGCGAATCAGACGGGCTTCACCCGCGCAGAGATCAATCACGGTCGAAGGCTTATCCGCGCGCGTCGCGCCTGAGTCAACAATCAAGTCCAGACCGTTCGGGAAAGCGTCTGCGACTTCCTGCGCTGTTCGCGCGGGAGATTCACCGGCGCGGTTCGCGCTTGTCGCAGTTAAAGCTCCGCCGCACGCGCGCACAAACTCTCGCACAGACGCATCGTCAGGCAATCGCACGCCGACTGTTCCCGTTCCCGCAGTTATCTCAACGGGAACTTCGTCGCGCGCACTGAGCACAATCGTCAAAGCTCCGGGCCAGTGTCGCGCAGCAACTAAGTCAAAAATCTCAGACCTCCCGGCGATGAGCCTATCAGCCTCGCGCGCGTCGCTGATGATGATAAGGATTGGCTTGCCGTCTCTTCCCTTCAGCTCATTAATCCGGCGCAGAGCTTCGTCGTTGAAAGGGTCTGCGCCGAGTCCGTAGAATGTGTCTGTGCGAAAGGCTACGACGCCGCCCTGTTTGATATGGCTGGCTGCACGCTCTCGCGCTTGCTGGCTATCGTGGACGATCATCTGCCGAAAAGGGGTTCGTGAATTTTGACGGAAGAGAAGGCTCTACTGAATCTTGACGCCGTAGCCGAGGCCGTCGCCGACGGATAAAACTTCTGCGCGCAGTTGCGCGTGGTTGACAAACTTTTTATTGAACTCGCGCAAAGCCTCTGTTGAATGCTGCTGATCCGGCGAGCGCAACTCCCCTGCTACCTGCCCGCCCCATAGCAGATTGTCAACGATGCAGACGCCGCCCGCGCGCAGCATAGGCAAAGCCAGATCAAGATACTCGCCGTACTCTTCTTTCACAGCGTCAATGTAGAGCAGATCAAAAGTCTCTGTGAGACGCGGTATCACTTCGAGCGCATAGCCGCGCTCAATCTGCACGCGCTCGCGCAGGCCCGCACGAGTTAAATAATCTTCGGAGAGACGAATCATCTCTTCGTTAGGCTCGATGGTGATGACGCGCCCATCTTCGCTCATCGCGCGCGCAAGGTGAATCGCGCCATAACCAATCGCCGTGCCTATCTCCAGAGCGCGCCGCGCGTTGATGGCGCGTGCGGTAATCTCTAAAAATAGCGCAACCTCACGATCAGCTATCGGCACGCGATGCTCTGCCGCATAAGCTTCCATCTCGGCCATGAGGCCCGTGCTTTGAGGCAAGAGGCGATCAAGATATTCCGCCTGCTCGCGTTGAATGATGGCATCAATTCTGGCTTTCATAGATTTCCCACTTAGCTTGAATTTGAATAGCGGCACTTATCCTAATAGAGCAAGAGGGTTCGCGCAAAGGCGCGAAGGAAAGCACGCAAGAAGATTAAGCTCTCAACAGCTTCGCGTTCTTCTTTGCGTCTTTGCGCCTTTGCGTGAAATTGTCCTCAGACCTGTTATTGTTTTTCTTTCAGTTGTCGCTTTTTTCTTGCGCCTCGTCTGAGACGCTGACGTAGCGGCGAGCGAGGCCGAGTTCGCGCAGTTTGTGTTGAAGAGATTGGCGATGCATTCCTAGAATAGCCGCCGCGCGTGTGACGTTGCCGCCTGAGTGTTCGAGGCAGCGAGAGATGTAGCGGCGCTCAAACTCTTTGCGGTCAGCGCGAAACTCTGCCGTGAAAGGAACGTGGAGCAGGCTCTCATCTTCTTCCGCAGAAGAAGATGAGAGCTGAGCTTTATTTCCATTCACCGCTTTGATTTCATCCGGCAAATCCTGTGCGGTCAGTTCATCGCCTTCGGCCAGAATGGTTGCGCGCTCGATGGTGTTTCTAAGCTCGCGTACATTACCGGGCCAATCGTATTCAACCAGAGAGCGCAGCGCGCTTTGAGCGATGGGGCGTGCAGGCAGGCCGTAGCGTTCCGAAGCAAGTTGTGCGAATTTTTGGGCGAGCACGGGAATGTCTTCGCGGCGTTCACGAAGCGGAGCGATTTCGATGGTGACGACTCGCAGGCGATAGAAGAGGTCTGCCCTAAAATTTCCGGCGGCAATCTCCTGCTCAAGCGGGCGATGCGTTGCGCTCACGATACGCACGTCAACGGGGATTGATTCCGTGCCGCCGAGACGCTCTATCTGTCTCTCTTCAAGCGCGCGCAGGAGTTTTGCCTGCACGTTCGGACTCATGTCTCCGATCTCGTCAAGGAAGAGCGTGCCGCCGTCCGCCTGCTCGAATTTACCGCGCCGCCGAGTCGCTGCGCCTGTAAACGCGCCTTTTTCGTGGCCGAAGAGTTCTGATTCAATTAACTCGGAAGGGAGCGCGGCGCAATTCACTGCGACGAACGCGCCGCTTCTGCGCGACGAGCTACGCTCATGAATTTCGCGCGCAACGAGTTCTTTGCCTGTGCCGGATTCGCCGCGCACGAGGATGGTCGCATCTGTCTCTGCGACTTTTTCAATCAAAGAGCGAACGCGCTGCATCGCTTCCGAATTTCCGATTAGCGCGCCGCGCTGCGAGCTTTCAATCTCGATGCGCTCTTTGAGCGAGCGATTCTCGCGGCGCAGGCGAACGTTCTCGAAGGCGTTCTTGACGACGAGCCGCAGGTCGTCAAGCTCGAAAGGTTTTGAAAGATAATCGTATGCGCCGGACTTAACGGCTTCGACAGCCATACGCTCCGAGCCGTGCGCCGTGATGATAATGACAAGCGGCGGCTCTGCTGTCTCTTCCGTTTGAAGCTCGCGTAAAAACTCAAGGCCGCTCGCGCCGGGCAAATTCACATCGAGCATCAAGAGGTCCGGCTGCTTCTGCTTCAAGAGCACGCGCGCCTCTTCTACGCTCCCCGCTTCCGTGATGTCGTATCCGTAGCTGCTGAGCGCGCGCCGCATCCCGTAGCGAGCGGCCTCTTCATCATCAACAATCAGCAATCGCAACGCTTCTCTTCTCACTCTCTTTCAGGTTGATGGAAAGCTTCCAGA
>JBAWGU010000583.1:0-1728 GCA_049593215.1 Pyrinomonadaceae bacterium | reverse complement strand
CCGCTACACGATCCCATTCTTCATAGAGTGCGCGCAGGCGTTCATCTGTCTGCTGATATTCGTTATTGAGCGCGAGTAAACGCTCCGCGTCGCGCGCAATTTCGGGTTGCCCAATTTGTTCGGAGAGCGTGGCAAGGCGTTGTTCGGCTTCTGCAATCTCTGCTTCGACCGCGTGTGAATCACGAGGAGCTTGCCGTTTCTTTGGGGCTTTGCTTTTCGTATTCTCCTGCGTTGCCTGCGTTTGAGCAACGGGTGATTTCCCTAAAACAGGCGCAACGCTCTTCTGTTGATTCTTTGCTTCCGCCTCTATCGCTGCGCGACGCTTCGCCGCTTTCCAATCGTGGTATTCGGTATAGTCGCCGTCGAAATGCTCTGCGCCGCCCGTGCCGTCTAGGGCGAGGATTTGTGTGGCGACGCGATCAAGAAAGTAACGGTCGTGGCTGATGGTGATGATCGTGCCCTGATAAGCGTCTAAAGCTTCTTCCAGACTCTCGCGCGAAGGGATGTCAAGATGGTTCGTCGGCTCATCAAGCACAAGCACGTTGACGCGCGAGTAGATTAGCTTGGCGAGAGCGAGGCGGCCCTTCTCGCCGCCGGAGAGGTCGCGCACGTGCTTGTAAACATCGTCGCCCATGAAAAGAAACTTGGCGAGGAAGGAACGCAGCTCGCCCGCCGTGGCAGTTGAAGGAGCGACGCGGCGCAACTCCATGATGATCTCGTTGCGGTCGTCCAAGTCGTCAAGCTGCTGCGCGTAGTAGCCCGTTTGAACTTTCGTGCCCCAGCGAACATCGCCCGCAAGCGGTGGGAGTTTATTTAGAACCGTCTTAATGAATGTTGTTTTGCCGCTCCCGTTTGGACCAATGATGCCGAGGCACTCGCCGCGACGAAGCGTGAAGGTGATGTCGCGCGCAAGAACTTTGTCTGGATAGCCGATGGCGGCTTCGTTGACTGTCAGCACTTGCGTGCCCGCGCGCTCGATTGTTTGAAGGCGAAAATCTCCGGCGGATTGATCTACGCGGACGCCTTCTACGCGTTCGAGTTTTTCGAGCATCTTGCGGCGCGACTTGGCCTGCTTGGTTTTTTGTCCGGCGAGGTTGCGGCGTATGAACTCTTCCGTTTTCGCTATCAGGTGTTGCTGATTCTCGAAAGCGCGTTGTTGGGCCTCACGCCGCTCTTCGCGCTCGATTAAGAAAGCGGAATAGTTTCCGGTGTAGCTGGCCGCGCGCCCGTTCTCAACCTCAATGATGCGGCGGCAGGTGCGGTCTAAAAAGTAGCGGTCGTGGCTGATGACGACGTAGGCCGAAGCGTAAGTTTGCAGAAACTCTTCGAGCCATTCAACTGCATCAACGTCAAGATGGTTTGTTGGCTCATCGAGCAGCAGCACGTCAGGCTCCGCCAACAAAAGACGCACGAGGCCGAGACGATTCTGCTGCCCGCCGGAGAGTTTTTCTGTTTCGAGCTGCCACGTCTCGCGCTCAAAACCAAGCCCCTGCAAGATAGCTTCAGCTCTGGCCGCATACTCGAATCCGCCTTCGCGCTCAAACTCGTGTTGCAGATCGCTGTAGCGTTCAAGCACAGCTTCAAGTTCATCACCGGCATCAGCCATGCGATGCTCAAGCTCGTGCATCTCATGCTCAATCTGTTGCAGATGTCCGAACGCCGCGAGCGCGGATTCGTGAACGGTTGAACCCGGCTCGAAATGAACATGCTGCGCGAGCAGACCCAGAC
>JBAWGU010000582.1:0-4493 GCA_049593215.1 Pyrinomonadaceae bacterium | reverse complement strand
AGCCCGCGCCGAGTCCTGCGCCAGTGCCCGCGCCGCCGGAAGGATTTTCAGCCGCCGCGCGCATCGCGTCCGCCGCCTGAAACTGCGTGTAGCGCCCAACGTCTCCAATCACGCCCATCGAAGTGCGCTTGTCCATCGCGGCCTCCACCTCTTGCGGCAGAGAGATGTTCTCGATGATGAACTTGGCAAGCTCAAGGCCGAACGTCTTGAACTCTTCGTTCATCTTCGTGCGAGAGAAGCTGCCCAGCTCGTCGTAGTTTGAAGCCAAGTCGAGCGCAGCAATCTTTGATTCACCGAGCGCGTCCGTAAATCCACTGACGAGCGTGCGCTTGAGCTGGCCTTCGATGTCTTCCGTCTCGAAGCGTCCGTTCGTGCCTGCGACCTGACGTATAAACGCCGCAGGGTCTGAGACGCGCATTGAGTAGATGCCGAAGGCGCGCAGGCGCACCATGCCGAAATCCGTGTCGCGCATCATGACAGGATTCGGCGTGCCCCATTTGAGGTCCGTGAACTGCTTCGTGTTGACGAAATAGACTTCGGCTTTGATAGGCGAGTTGAATCCATACTTCCACGCGCCGAGCTTGGACAGGATAGGCGTGTTGCCTCCGTCAACGGTGTAGCGGCCCGGCCCGAACACGTCCGCAATCTGTCCTTCGTGAACGAAGACTGCCGCCTGCGATTCGCGCACGATGAGCTGCGCGCCGTTCTTGATCTCCTGCCCGTGAACAGGGAAACGATAAAGCATCGTGTTGCCGGAATCGTCCAGCCATTCGATGACTTCGATGAACTGCGTTTTAAGGCTATCCAAAATTCCCATCTCTTTTTTCAATCTCCTTTGCGCGGCATTGGAAAATTCTCAAGTTTCATTCCGCGCGTCTATTATACGTTGAAGCGCAATACGATGTTCAAGCGTGGACACGAATTATGATGCCGCACAAGACCTGCCGGAATCAATCAGGGAATCCTGATAATCATTCCCGGCATATCAGCGTCCCTCGCCCTGAACCCGAACTTTTCATAAAACGGCGCAACACCCTTATTCGCCATCAGACACACCAACGCCGTCGGACGCGCATTTTCATGCACGTAACGCATCAGAGCCTCCATCAACATCTTTCCCAACCCCTTCTTCTGATGCTCAGGAACCACCGCGATGTCCACGATGTCGAAGAACAATCCCCCATCCCCAATCACACGCCCGATACCGACAGCAACGCCTTCATGCTCAACGCACACGGCATACAAACTGTTCGCCAACCCCTTCTGCGCCGACAACTCATCCCTCGCGCCCATCCCCGCCGCCTGACGCACACGATTATATTCCTCAACCGTCGGCGTGCGCTCAACTACAATGTAGGCTTCCGTCATTGCCTGCTAAAATAACACAACACGGTAAGCAGCAAACATTATCCGATAAAGGCAGGCTTAACGAGAGTGCTGTATAAATCTATCATATTCAGATGATTTGAAAGTGAGAGTGTGATTATGAAGTGCATTTACTGTCAGGGTAAAATGGAACGGAGCACAGCTCCTTTTCATATTGATCGAAAGGGTTATCATTTGGTGCTTGATAAAATTCCGGCATGGGTTTGTAGTCAATGTGGCGAAGTTTATTTTGATGAAACGGAAGTTGACTCAATCCAGGCGATGCTAAGAGCCGTTGATGAGCAGATGGAAAAGATTGCCGTTCCAGCTTAAAGAAAGACTCTTCATCTCTCACGAAGCTTAATAACTTATTCCACCCGACACCTCGATAACATTCCTGTCCTGCTTATTCCCGCACGCACTATGCAACCGAACATCGAAACAAGCCCCATGCTCTTACACCTTTCTTCGTCTCCACACGGCAAATAGAATAAGGGCAGTTAAGCCGCCCGCAGTGTCTATCATGCTGTCGTAGATGGACGCGCCGCGCGAGGGGACGAAGCTTTGATGGAATTCGTCGGAGAGGGAGTAAAGAATGATGAGAGCCGCAGCGAACGGAAACCATCTGCGACGGAGCCAGTCGTGAGTTGAGCCGTAGAAGGCGCGGGCCGCGAGAAGGCCGAAGATGGCATACTCTGTGAAGTGTGCAATCTTGCGTGTGGTGAAATGGACGAGGTAGATGCGGTCTTCGCTGATGTGCGGGAAGAGCCAGAGAAGAAATGGGCGCACGAAGCGCGAAGTGTTGTTGCCTGAGAGCAAGCTCGTCGAAGCGGAAAAGATAAAGAGCATCCACGCCACAAGCGGAGCGTAACGCCAGAACCTATTCCAACGCTTTTGCCTGTTCGTTAAAGCATCGCTCTTTTCGCTTTGCGCAAACATTCAGCTTTATCTTAAATGCAAAGATGCTGGGAGCGCAGGCGTCCCGCCTGCATTTCAAGTTGCGAGGTCATGCAAGTCAGCAGGCAAGATGCCTGCGCTCCCAGCAAAAAAAGAAGGGAAGCAACTCGGTAGAAGCTTCCCTTAACTTCAAATTTATTCGGTTATTGCCCGAAGCTGAAAGCAGAAGAGAAATTTTCTTTCTTCACTTTTGCCTTTTACTTGTTCCTTCTTTAGAGCACGGACGCGCCGGAGACCACTTCGATGATCTCGTTGGTGATGGCGGCCTGGCGTATGCGATTCATGTTGAGCGTGAGCGAGCTGATTAGTTCGCCCGCGTTCTTTGACGCAGAATCCATCGCGGTCATGCGCGCGCCGTGTTCGGACGCGACTGATTCCAGAAGCGCGCGGAAGATTTGCGTCTCGACCAGACGCGGGAGCAAGCGGCTGAAAATCTCGGCAGGCGGCTGCTCGTAAATATATTCCGTTAAATTATCTTGTTGCGCTCCGGCAGCCGTTTCATCACGCGCTTCGGTGGCGCGCGAAACGGGAAGAAGTTGTTCGATAACGACTCGCTGCGACAGGACGGATTTGAACTCGTTATAAATGATGAAGACTTTATCGAGTTCCTTATCTTCTCTGAAATGTTCGATCACTTCACGCGCAATCTCTACGGCTTCGGAATAGGTGACGCTTCCCTTGCCTGTGAGACCCACATACTCTTTGACAAAAGTCATGCTGCGGCGGCGGAAGAAGTCTCTGCCCTTTCGACCAATGGGCAGCATCTCAATGGTCTTGCCTTCGTTCTCTCGCACAAAAGCCTGAGCCGCTTTAATCAGGTTGGTATTGAATGCGCCGCACAAGCCTCTGTCGGCAGTGACGAGTACAACGAGGTAACGCTCATCGCCGCGCGCATCTAAGAGCGGGTGATGAAAATCTTCATCCGTTCGCGCAGCGAGTTGTCCGAGCACTTCCAACATCTTGCTGGCAAATGGCCGCGCCGTCACGACGCGCACCTGCGCGCGTTTCAATCTCGCCGCAGACATCATCTTCATCGCGCGCGTAATCTGCTGCGTGTTCTTCACAGACTTGATGCGCCTGCGTATGTCTAAAAGGTTTGCCATAAAGAAAGTGATGAGTGATGGGTGATGGGTGATAGGAGAAAAGCTTTTGACTTATCACCTATCACCCATCACTTATCACCGCTTTTCACGCTTGCGCGCCTGCTGCTTGCCCTGTTGTCGCGGCTGTCGAAGCCGGACGCGCGGCGATTTGAGTCTCTTCGTTCCAGCGTTCTTTGAAGTCGCGCAGAACTTGTGTCAGATCGTTTTTGATGTCGTCCGTGATTGATTTCTTTTCGCGTATGCTTTGCAGCACGCCCGGATGCGAGTTTTCCACGAAGCGCAGGAGTTCCGATTCAAAGCGTCGCACATCTTCAACAGGCACATCGTCAATGTGGCCGTTGGTCGCAGCCCAGATCACCAGCACCTGCTTCTCAACATCCATAGGTTGATACTGCGGCTGCTTCAGAATTTCCGTCAGACGCTGGCCGCGCGCAAGCTGCGCCTGCGTTGCCTTGTCAAGATCAGAACCGAATTGCGCAAACGCCGCGAGTTCACGAAACTGCGCGAGGTCCAGACGCAAGGTTCCCGCGACCTGCTTCATCGCCTTGATCTGCGCAGAGCCGCCGACGCGCGAGACGCTGTTGCCAACGTTAATCGCCGGACGAATGCCGCTATTGAACAAATCGGCTTCAAGAAATATCTGTCCGTCAGTAATCGAGATGACGTTCGTCGGAATGTATGCGGAGATGTCGCCCGCCTGCGTCTCAATCACCGGCAGACTCGTCAGAGAGCCGCCGCCTTTCGAGTCCGCGAGTTTCGCAGCGCGTTCGAGAAGACGCGAGTGCAGGTAGAACACGTCGCCCGGATAAGCTTCGCGGCCCGGCGGACGGCGCAGGAGCAGAGAGATTTCACGATACGCCGCAGCCTGCTTGGAGAGATCGTCGTAGATTGTGAGCGCGTGGCGTCCGTTGTCGCGGAAGAACTCGCCAATGGCGACGCCTGCATACGGAGCGAGAAACTGCATCGCGGCAGGATCGGACGCCGTGGCCTTCACAACAATCGTGTAGTCCATCGCGCCGAAATCCTGCAAAGTCTTCACGACCTGCGCCACCGTCGAAGCCTTCTGCC
>JBAWGU010000581.1:0-3981 GCA_049593215.1 Pyrinomonadaceae bacterium | reverse complement strand
GATGAGTGATGAGTAATGAGTGATGAATAAAAGAAATGGTTTTTCACTCATCACTCATTACTCATCACTCATCACTGCTCTTTTAAGCGTGAACTGCCAGAGCATACGTTTCTCCTGTTCGTCGTAGAGGTGACGGGCTGCGACGACTCGCCAGTAGCCTGTGTGCTGCCATTGCCCGACGGCGAGTTTGTTGAAGAGTGGAACAGCGTGTCCGCTCTCAATGGCTGCGAGCAGAGCGCGATTGCCGGGACTCAAATGCTGATCGCCGCGACGGCCTGCGCCCGTGTAGTGAATCGTGTCTGCATCATCCGTGTGTTTATCCGGGTAGCATGGATTAATGCGTCCGAAGTCTGTGAGCAGAGAGATTAATTTCCCGTCTCGTTGATAGACGCCGCTCTGTATGCGATGCGTGCGATTGACTTCGGCCCACGAGAGAACCTGCTCTTGTTTAGAATACGCCATTGGAATTTTATCCGAGTTAAAGCCAAATCAAATTCATTTTGATACTGTACAGTTCAAGCATTTTAATTTACATTAACGCCGTGAACATACAAGCCTTGAACCTCATTGAAGAATACTTCTGCTAATGAATCAAATGTCTGACAAAACAAATTTGCGGGTGGCATCCTTCTTTAGCGGGATTGGCGGTTTTGACTATGCGTTCGAGAAAGCTGGTTGCCAAGTCGTCTTTCAATGTGAAAGAGATTCTTTCTGCCGCCGCGTGCTTAGAAAACATTGGCCTGATGTTCCATTAACGGAAGACATCAATACAATTAACTTTAATATTATTCCTGAAGCAGAGATTTGGTGCGCTGGATTCCCTTGCCAAGATTTATCTTTAGCTAACCAAGGAAAGCGCAAAGGATTGGAGGGTAAGCGAAGTGGACTTTTTACCAGATTTGCAGAGTTGGCTTTCCCAGCACGCCCCAAGTGGATCATTCTTGAGAATGTTCCCGGACTGCTTAACAGCGGAGACGGGAGAGATTTCAGAAATGTCATCGAAACACTGGATGACCTCGGGTATTTCGTGGCGTGGCGAGTATTGGACGCAAAATATTTTGGAACGCCCCAGAGACGCCGTCGAGTGTTCATTGTCGCAAGTTATCAAAACGCCGGTGCCGCGCGAGTGCTTTTTGGGGATCGAGTACTTACAAAAGTGGCTGCAACGGGCAAGCTATCGGTCTGCTCAGCTTCCGGTACAGCTAGAAGCCGCCTTCAAGAAACAAATCTTTTTGCTATCCAACATGCAACAATCGGAAGAAAACCAGAAGCCGGACCACAAGCGAAAGGCTACAGAAACGACGGAGAAACCTACACCCTTGATTCAAGAGGAAGCACAGACGTTGTATGTTCGACGGATGATGGCTTCAGAGTACGAGATACTTCAGGGATTTCCAGAGAATTGGACTCTCGTAGAGCAAGAGCATTAGGAAATGCGGTTTGTGTTCACGTTGTTTATTGGATTGCATCCCGTCTGGTCATTATTGAACGGGAGAATAGCAACAGTAAAAAGGACGAAGTAGAATATGCCTGTATCAGTAGGTGAATACCTTGCACAACGAACCGATGTTGATAGACCACAAATAACACCATCATCTTTAAGCCCCCGCGTCATACCAACTTGTCCATTCATGGGACAAGCTTGTTCAAAAATTAAGAAGCATCAACATCCAGTTTGCTCAATGCGAGATTCCAATGGTAACCCTTGGATTGTTTGCACTGATCGCCTTATTCCAGCCAGAACTAATACGCTTACCCCTTATCACATTGCTGCTCTTAGTTCTGTTGCAGAAACTCTTTTTCCAAACATTTACACTGGCGATGTGGGTTATCGAAGGCAAATATCGCTTAGAGTAGGAGAAGGAACGAGAGTGGTGTTGGACTATGTATTAGATGCTCGTGGTTTATATACTGGAGGGCGAGATAGAGTTATCTTAGAGGTACAAGGTGGAGGAGAAACATCCTCTACAGGTGCTATGACAAGCCACATAGCGAATTGGTCTAGACAGCCACGACCAACGAATGCCTTTTTAAGACAAAATCTCCCTAGAGTAGGTAAAATCCCAAACAATGCGTGGAAAAGGCAATTAGAGCAAATCGGAAGAAAATACGCTGTGACTCAGAGATTTGGTGGAGCCTTCGCTTTGGTTATGGGAGAGGTCTTTTACGATTACGTCAGAGCACTCTTCCCTTTACGAAGTCCCTACTTTCCAGAATGGGAGATAGCTTTATTAAGCCTTGCTGAGAGTACAAGCAACCAACCTGGGCCAATTCCAATTGATACTGTTAATGATGCTATTTTCCTCACCTTCGATAACTTCATTGATGCCGCAATTCGGAAGTACCCTTTGCCGGAACAGATACCAGACCCCTTTGATGGTGGCTTTACGACACTAAGCAATGATGAATATAAATTTGAAGGCAGCGAAAGACGGTCTATGGATAACCTATAAATGGATACTGTTAGTAAAGCGAAACGAAGTGAAATAATGCGGGCGATCAAATCCCGTGATTCAAAAATAGAATTAGCAGTGCGCCAGATGCTTCACAAAGCAGGCTTTCGTTTTCGCCTTCACCGTAAAGACTTGCCAGGCAATCCAGATTTAGTATTTCCAAAAAGAAAGAAAATAGTATTCGTACATGGATGCTTCTGGCATCACCACCCAGACCCTAATTGCCGCATCTCACACCGCCCATCTTCAAACACAAAATACTGGCATCCAAAACTAGCAAGGACTGTTGCCCGTGATGCCAAGAACATAGAAACACTGCGCGAACAGGGATGGGACAGTCTTGTTATTTGGGAATGCCAAATGCGAGATAGAGAGGCATTATTCCAAAAGCTTTTCAAATTCCTATCTGACTAAGCAATATTGGCACACACGAGAATGACAATTCAGTGTGAAGGCTCATCAACGATTTACTTTAAGGTCAACGCGAATGAATCTGTCTGCGGCGACGATAGCTGTCAAGGCAAGCGTGCAGGCGGCTGAGAGCAGGCAATATTGACAATAGTGATGGATGACGAATGCCTGCAAGTAGAGCAGCCAGAGCGTCATTGCAAACATTACTGCGACAACGGCTGTGAGCAGGTTTCTCGCGCCCTTGTAGCCGAAGAGCGTGAGTGTCGAGAGGCTGAAGACTGTGAAGTAAGCGAGCGCGCCAAAGGCTGCGAGCGGGATGCCGCCAATGACGGCATAACTGCTTTGGAGAACTTCGTCGCAGCCTGATGTGACTGTGCAGCGCAGGCTCTGGCCCGTGAGATGATGCACGGTCAGGTAGATTGCATCCGACAAACCTATCAAAGAGACGAGCAGCGCAAGTATGTATAAACTTCGGCGCACGCGCCCACGTTCGTCTCGCTCAAGCGAAGTTTCAGGAGCGAGCGGTTTATCTTTGACGCTTCCCCTTGCCATCACTTTGAGTTTGCCTTAAGCGCGGCGTCAATGGTTGAGCGGATGCCGGCGGGCGTCATGGATTCGACGGGAACTTCCTTGCCGTTGATGAAGAGCGTTGGCGTGCCCTTGACGCCGAGCGAGTCTGCGCGTGCCATGTCAGCCTGTATGCGCTGTGTAACCGTCTCTCCGTTCATGTCGCGCGCCCACTTCTCAAGATTGAGGTCGAGCGAGCGCGCGTAACCTGCAAAGATTTGCTGCGGGTCAGGCATCGGTGCCCACTCAGGCTGATGCTCGTAGATCATGTCGTGCATCTCCCAGAACTTTCCCTGCAAGCCTGCCGCTTCCGCAGCACGCGCCGCCACCATCGCGTGCTTGTGTATCTGCGTCAAAGGCAATTCGCGGAAGATGAGGCGCACGCGCGTTGTGCCGTAGTCCTTCTCAATCTGCTTCAGGACAGGATGCAGCCCGCCGCACGGCGGACACTGAAAATCTCCAAACTTTTCTATTGTGACCATAGCAGTCGGCTCGCCCTGAACTTGCGGAGGCATGGCTCCGGGCGCGGCTGGACCGCCTGGCATTGTGC
>JBAWGU010000580.1:0-9457 GCA_049593215.1 Pyrinomonadaceae bacterium | reverse complement strand
CTGTTAGAGGTCATGGACGTGCGCCCGAAGATTCAGGACGGCCCGGTGCGGCTGCCCGCCGGAACCATTCGCGGCGAGATTGTCTTCGAGGACGTTTCCTTCGGCTACGACCCTTCGGTCAAGGTGTTGGAGAACGTCTCGTTTCACTTGCGACCAGATGAAACTCTCGCCATAGTTGGTCCAACCGGCTCCGGCAAAAGCACCCTGCTCAACCTTCTCTTGCGCTTCTACGATGTGAATTCGGGGCGCATCCTCATTGATGGTGTTGACATTCGGGATTTGAATCTGCACGACCTGCGGGCGGCTATCAGTCTGGTCAGTCAAGAGGTCCATTTATTCCAGGGGACTGTGCGGGAAAACGTGCTCTACGGACAGCAACATGCCTCCGAGGAGCAGCTTCTCGAAGCGATGCGCGACGCCGAAGCGCTCGGTCTGGTGGAATCCTTGCCCGGCGGTTTGGATGCGCCGGTCGGAGAACGCGGCCAGAGGTTGTCCGGTGGTGAAAGACAACGCGTCGCCATTGCGCGTGCGCTCCTCAAACTCTTCGGCGGAGCTTCGATTCTAACTCTTGATGAAGCGACTTCCCAACTGGACAACGAAACCGAGGCAGGTCTCAAGAGGTCTCTGCGGAAGGCTGCGTCGGGCAAGGGCGTGATTATCATCGCCCACAGGTTATCTACGATTCGCTCCGCCGATAGGATACTGGTCCTTGAAAGAGGAAAGATCATCGAGGAAGGAAATCACAAACAACTTCTTGCCCGCAAGGGTCTCTATGCGCACCTCTGGCAACTTCAGAATGAGGACACATTTGGCGGCGGGTTGGAAGTGCGAATCACTAGCTGACCGTGCGAAATGCAAGAGCGTGGCAACGGGCTGGTTCTCGTTTAACTGAAAATCAAATAATGAAGTCAAAGTTTTAATGAGATATTCTATATATGCGAATCAAGCGTTGACAAGAGATTAGCTGACGGAGCATTCCCTTTGCGCTCCTTCGCGTCTTCCGTCTTCGCGCCCTTTGCGGTTCAATCTCAAGGTTAAACGCAAAGGACGCAAAGGTTTTTCGCAAAGGTCGCAAAGAAAGTCCTACTCTTGATTCGCATTATATCTGCGCGCCTTTGAAATCTCACTCCGCTGTCATCTAAATTCGACGCTGAAATGCAACCTTTCAAACGCCTTCTTCGAGCGCACTGGGCGATAATCGCGCTGCCCGCTCTGTCACTCTGCCTTCTGGTTCTATACGGCATCTGGCTCGTCGGCAATCTCGTCGCCGTTCGTCTCAATCCGACGACGCGGTTGTGGGTCGCAGTCGGGCTAGGCATCTTCGTGCTTATCTTAGCCGCGCTCGCTTTCAAGCTCAGGTTGTTGCTCTTTTTTCTGGTGTCCTTACCTATCAAGCTGCGCGCGTCTATGCCGCGTCTTGAGCAAAGGGCAACGCTCGCAGGCTTGGATGAGACGGTCACAGTCACCTTCGACCGTTTCGGGATTCCCACCATCAACGCTCTTTCCCGGCTCGATGCGATGCGAGCGCTCGGATACGTGTCCGCGCGCGACAGGCTCTTTCAGATGGACATGCTGAAGCGTGCGGCTGCCGGAAGGATGTCAGAGGTTGTAGGCCGCGCCCTGCTGGAGAAAGATACCAGGCAAAGAATAATCGGGTTCAATCGCGTCGCAGAAGAGATTGTCTCCCGCTTGCCTGAAGATCAGAGAGAAATTTTGCAGGCATATAGTGAAGGGGTCAACGCCTATATCTCTCAGATGAAGTCACGGCCTTTTGAATTCCTTCTCCTCAAATACCGGCCTGAAATTTGGACCAGTAAGGATAGTGTGCTGGTCCTGCTGCAAATGTTTCAGGGCTTGTGCGGAGAGCAGGAGGGCAAGAGTAGGATGCTGGCTGTCATGGAGCAAACATTGCCCGAAGAGTTGGTGGCGTTCCTCACTCCTGACACAGACCCTTATATGACCATGCTCGGATGGGGGCACGAATCTCACAATCCGATTCGACCACTCCCGCTTGTTGAGCTTGCTTCACTGCTGCGCGAGCGAGAGCAGCAGGACGCTCCCGCGCTAGAGAAAAAGATTGTGCAGACCGAATGGGTCACTGCCGGTTCCAACTGCTGGGCGGTGGATAAGCGGAAGACTGCGGCGGGCAGAGCCATTCTCTCCAACGACATGCACACGGAGCTAGCCGTGCCTAACCTCTGGTATCGCGCCAGATTGCGCTACGACTCGGTTGATCTCAACGGAGTCATCATTGCGGGGATTCCTCTCATCCTTGCAGGTTCAAACACGCACGTCGCGTGGGGATTGACTAACATGATGGGCGCTTGCCTTGATCTGGTCACGTTGGAAGTTGACCCGGAGCGGCCCGACCATTACATGACGCCTGAAGGTTGGAGACCCTTCGAGTTGCTGAGTGAGCCTGTCAGGTTGAAGCGCGGCGACATCATCAACGTGGAGGTGAAGAAAACTATCTGGGGACCTGTGCTTGAAAAGACATTGATGGGCAAACAGGTGGCGTTGCGTTGGACGGCTCTCGATCCCGACAGTGTTGATTTCGGCTTGATGCACATGGAGAAAGCCAGCACGGTTGAGGAAGCTGTGAGGGCTATCAATCGTTTCGCTGGTCCACCGCTAAACGTCATCGTCGCCGATAGGGAAGGGCGGATCGCCTATACGCTGTGCGGTAAGTTGCCAGCCCGCAAGATGAGCGACAGCGCGGCGGCCAGGAGTTGGGACAATGGGAGCGCAGGCTGGACAGATTACATTGGCCCGGACGAGCTGCCAAAAATTAGCGAAAGCTCTGCGGGGTTTTTCGTGAGCGCGAATAACATGTCCGTAGGCTCTGACTATCCATTTATTCTGGGTCACGGCTACGTTCACAGCTATCGCGCGTACCGCATAGCCGAACGCTTGCATGAGATGTCGCGTGTGAGCGAGACCGATATGTTCGAGCTACAATTTGATACGGCCTGCCACGTTTATGAATTCTACAGGCAACTGGCATTAGAAGTATTGACGGATGAAGTGGTCGCAACTGCGCCTGAGTTAATGATTGTCCGCCGTGCCGTTCTCGCATGGGATGGGAAGGCTAGTCTTGACAGTTACGGCCTAATTTTTTTAATCCACTTCAAAGAGAGTCTGGCCCAGTCTGTCTTCACTCCTCTCTTGAGAGTCTGCGTGGAGGCAGACGACGAGTTTATCTATTCCTGGCCCAATTTAGACACACCACTACGCATCATTTTGACGGAGAAGCCGCCGGAGTTGCTCATTGAGCCGGAGAGACATGCGAATTGGGATTCGTTCATACTTGAAAATCTGAAGAGCAGCATCGGTCGCGTCAAAGAGACATGCAAAGTTAAGTCGCTGGAAAATCTGAACTGGGGGAAGCTCAATAAAGCGGAGATTTTTCATCCGTTCGCGCAGAAGGATCGGTCGCCTTTAGGCGGCGTTCTCAATATGCCGGAAGATTCGCTTGCAGGCTGTAACTTCAGCGTTTGCGCCAGTGAGCCGGGCTTTGGCGCGTCCGTCCGCATGGTCGTCTCGCCCGGTCAAGAGGGCGAAGGCGTGCTGCATATAGCCTGCGGCCAGTCCGGTCATCCGCTGTCTGACAGTTACGATGACCAGCATAAGTATTGGGTCGAACAGGAACCTCTGCCATTTCTGCCGGGGCCTGCCGTGCATACGCTCAACCTGACTCCGCAGACCGCAAGCTGAGCGTCACGCGCGATGTGGCTTCTCAAAAGGAGAGAGAAGATGGACCAAGATTGCGCGTGCATCTTACCTGCCTCTTGTGCTATAAATCTCAGCCTCAAATTCTTCTAAACTTCCTTCGCCATCCCGTGCAGAGCAGAGTGGGAACGACGGCGTGCTTTGCATCTCCGGTGTGTGAAGCTCCTGAAAAATCTTCAGCCGGTTTTGCCGTGGGATGCGAGGAGGATGAGCAAAGAGGGTAATATGAATCCACAAGCTTCGGGCGCTGGGCAGCGCACGTTACGGAAAGCGGCTTTGAGCAAGTTGAGTAAAAAGAGAACTGTTTGACTTCTGATAATAAAAACTTTCCTCGTTAATTCTAACCTCATCGAAATAGCACATGATTGGCATTGATAGCTCACTCACAATCGGCCTGAAACCCCGCACCCTCGCCGGACTGCTTCGCCAGCGCGGGCAATCCGAGCCTGATCGTCTGGCATACTGTTTCCTCTCAGACGGCAAGGTTGAAGATGAGCGGATTACTTATGGAGAGTTGGACCAGCGAGCGCAGACTATCGCCGCGATGCTGCAAAGTCTGAGCGCAGGCGGCGAGCGCGCCCTGCTGCTCTACCCGCCGGGGTTCGATTACATTGCAGCCTTTTTTGGCTGCCTCTATTCGGGAGTTGTAGCTGTCCCGGCCTATCCGCCTCGCGCCAATCGCACACAGCATCTTCAATTAATTGCTGCTGACGCGCAGGCCACGCTCGCCCTTACCACAAACAGTATGCTGGAGAGGTTGAGCTTTTCTTCTGCGCGGAAGACAGGGCTGGAGCACTTGCGCTGGCTGGCGACTGATCGGCTCACGCTCGATTCGAACAGGCAGTGGAGCGAGCCGGAGACGCTCAACGAAGAGGCTTTGGCTTACCTGCAATACACTTCAGGCTCGACGGCTGCGCCGAAGGGAGTGATGGTCAGCCATCGTAACGTGCTCCATAATTCCGCCTACATTCATTATGGATTCGCGCACACGCCGGAGAGCATTGCTCTCAGTTGGCTGCCGCACTTTCATGACATGGGATTGATAGATGGAATCATACAGCCCTTATACAGCGGATTCCCCGGCCTCCTGATGTCGCCCGCCTCTTTTCTCCAACGCCCGCTCAGTTGGCTTGAGGCCATCTCCAACTATCGAGTAACGCATAGCGGTGGACCAAATTTCGCCTACGATTTGTGCGTGCGCCGTGTCAGCAGTGAGCAACGCGCGTCTCTAGATTTGAGCCGTTGGCGTGTGGCCTACAACGGAGCCGAGCCTGTGCGCCAGGAGACTCTCGAACGTTTCGCAGAAGAGTTTGCGTCCTGCGGTTTTCGCTATGAAAATTTCTACCCGGCTTACGGGATGGCCGAAGCTACGCTGAAAGTCACCGGCGGACTGGCGGAAGATGCGCCTGTCATCTGCACTTTGCAGGCGAGCGCGTTGGAGCGTAACCGGATTATTGAGGCAGCCACCGGCGAGAGGGATGTGCGCACGCTGGTCAGTTCGGGCCGCGCGGCACTAGAAACAGAAGTACGCATCGTAAATCCTGAATTACTGGTCCAATGTGCTCCTGATGAAGTTGGTGAAATCTGGGTCAAAGGGCCGGGCGTGGCCGCAGGCTACTGGCAGAGGCCGGAAGAGACCGAGCGCACCTTTCATGCTTATCTGCCCGAAGCGGGTGAAGGGCCGTTCCTGCGCACGGGTGATCTGGGATTCATCAAAGATGGTGAGTTGTTCGTCACCGGACGCCTGAAAGATTTAATTATCATTCGCGGTCGCAACCACTATCCGCAGGACATAGAGTTGACTGTGGCCGCGAGCCACCCGTCATTGCGTTCCGGGGGCGGCGCGGCTTTCTCTGTCGAGATAGGCGGCGAGGAGCGTCTTGTGGTCGCACAGGAGGTCTTGCCTCGCGTGGCTTTAGAGTGGCATTCGGTCATCGCTGCTGTACGTGAAGCTATCTCGGAGGAGTTCGAGGTGCAGCCCGCAGCCATCCTGTTGCTCAAGCCCGGCAGCATCCCCAAGACCTCCAGCGGAAAGGTCAGACGCAACGACTCGCGTATAAAGTTTCTGAGCGGCGATTGGGATGTGATTGCGGAGTGGCATACGCCCGTCGGCACGGATGCGACGGGACTTGCTGCGCCCGCGCCGTCCTTATCATCGAACGTCGCATCTCTCGAAAGCTGGTTGCAAGAGCGCGTGGCTTCGATGCTCGGAGTGCAGGCAGCCGAGATTGACCTACATTGTCCGCTCACGCGCTACGGCGTGGATTCCTTAATGGCCGTCGAGTTGATGCATCGCATAGAGACGAGCTTGGGTGTAGTTCTGCCGTTGGCGGAGTTTCTGCAAAGTCCGAGCCTCGCCGAGCTTGCCGCACGGGCCGTGGACCAATTATCGGCCACCTCCGAGAAGCAGAGAGTTGCGTTTGCGCCGTCACAGCCTGAGCTTAAAACGGGGACGGTAGAGAATGGCTGGCATCCGCTCTCGCACAATCAGAAGTCGCTCTGGTTCATGCATCATGTTGCGCCTGAGAGCACAGCTTACAACATTAGCTTCGCCGCGCGCGTTTCTGGAGAGCTTAATACGGAAGCACTCCGTCGCGCCTTTCAATCTCTCGTCTCACGCCACCCTTCGCTTCGCACGAGTTTCACGCCGTCACAGGATGAGCCTGTGCAGCGTGTGCATGAGCAGGCAGAACTCTTCTTTCATCTGGAAGACGCTTGCCAGTGGAGCGAATCAAAACTCGGTGAGCGTCTGAGCCTTGAGGCGCAACACTGCTTTGATCTTGAATATGCACCGTTGCTCAGGGTCTTTCTGTTTAAGCGCACGAAGACTGAGCACGTGCTGATGCTCGTTGCACATCACATCATCGTTGATTTCTGGTCCCTCTCAGTGCTCATGCACGAGCTGGGCGAGCAGTATCACGCGGAAGTAAACGGCGCACAGGCTGCTCTAGCTCCGCAGACTTTTCGATATGCGGACTACGTGAACTGGCAGCAGGAATTTCTGTTGAGCGCGGAAGGTGAAGCGCAGGAGAGATACTGGCAGCAGGAACTCGCAGGCGAACTGCCCGTGCTGGATTTACCATTGGACCATTTGCGCCCCGCCGTGCAAAGTCATCGCGGCGCATCTGTGCCTTTGCGGCTTGATGCGGCGCTGACGCAGCAGTTGAAAGCTCTGGCGCGGTCGAGTGACGCCACGCTGTACATGATCTTGCTGGCGGCTTTCGGAGCGTTGCTCTATCGCCACACGGGGCAGCGCGAGGCGCTCATAGGCTCGCCCGTGTCAGGGCGCAGCTCCGCACAGCTTTCCGAAACGGTAGGGTACTTCGTCAATCCTGTAGTGATGCGCGCACGTGCTTCCGACGAGATGTCCTTCACAGAATTGCTGGCCGGGGTGCGCGAGACTGCGCTCAGAGCTTTCGCACATCAGGATTATCCGTTCGACCTGCTCGTCAAACGTTTGCAGCCAGAGCGTGACCCTTCGCGCTCGCCGCTCTTTCAAGCCATGTTCGCCCTGCACAAAGCGCGCGAGACGGAAGAGCACGCGCTGGCGGCTTTCGCGCTCGGCGAATCCGGCGCACAAGTGAACTTGGGCGGACTGCTGTTGGAATCAATGGCGTTGGACCAGCGCATAGCGCAGTTTGACCTGTCGCTGACGATGGCTGAAGTGAATGGAGAACTTGCGGCGTCGTTCGAGTTCTGCACGGATTTGTTTGAAGCCTCCACGATCAAACGTCTGGCTCAACATTTCCGTGTGCTGCTGGAAGCAATAGCTGCCGATCCGTCGAAGCGTATGGCAGACCTCCCGCTCTTGACCTGTGCCGAGCGCGAGCAGTTGCTTAACGAGTGGAGCGAGACGCAGCAAGTTCTGTCGCCTGTTCGCTGCGTTCACGATTCATTTGAGCTGCAAGCCGCGCAAAGACCTGATCAGATTGCTGTTATCTGCGCGGGCGAGCAGTTGAGCTATGGAGAGTTGAACCGTAGAGCAAACTGTTTGGCGCGGCATCTGCGGGCGCGTGGAGTAGGACCGAACGTGCTCGTCGCGCTCTGTATCGAACGCTCGATAGAGATGCTGGTGGGCATTCTTGGCACACTCAAGGCTGGCGGCGCATACGTACCGCTCGACCCCGGTTATCCGCAGAGACGCCTCGCCTTCATGCTAGAGGATACGGATGCACCTTTCCTGCTCACACAGCAGAAATTTTCCGGCTCGTTGCCCGCGACCACCGCTCAAACAATTTTTCTGGACCAAGACTGGTCCATCATCGCACGAGAGAGCGACGCAAAATTGGAGGTTGAAGTCAACGCGGACAATCTGGCCTACGTCATCTACACATCGGGTTCGACAGGACAGCCGAAGGGAGTCATGATCGGTCACGGCTCGCTGGCGAATTACATCTCGGCGGTGACAGATGAATTTGCCATCACGCAGGATGATCGTATCCTGCAATTTGCCTCCTTCAGTTTTGACATCAGCGTCGAAGAAATCTTCTCATGCCTCACACGCGGCGCGACTCTGGTTCTGCGGGACGATGAGATGACGGCTTCGACCACCTCGCTGCTGCGCGCTTGCCGTGAGCAACGCTTGACCGTACTCAATCTTCCGACCGCCTACTGGCATCAGCTCTCGGCCAGTCTCACGGCTGCCGATTGGTCCCAAGCTGAGACTGTGCGCCTGGTCATCACAGGCAGCGAAAAGTTACAGCCCGAACGGCTGTCGCAATGGCAGGCAGTTGTCGGGCAGCAGGTGCGCTTAGTTGATGTCTATGGCCCGACGGAAGCCACCATCGGCTCGACCATGTGCGATCTGACGGGGCTGGCGGGCGCAACAGATACCTGTCTGAAAATCTCCATCGGGCGTCCTCTTCGCCACGCTCAAGCATACATTCTGGACGCGCGCCTCGAACCTGTGCCTGTAGGCGTCGCAGGAGAACTACATCTCGGTGGACTTGGCCTCAGTCAGGGCTATCTCAATCATCCAAAGCTTACGGCGGAGAAATTTATTCCGCATCCGTTCGGCGCGGGCGCACGGCTCTACAAGACCGGAGACCTCACGCGCTTTCTCCCTGATGGCAACATAGAGTTTCTCGGACGCCTTGATGCGCAGGTCAAAGTGCGCGGCTTTCGCATCGAGTTGGGCGAGATTGAAAGAGCGCTGGTCCAGCACACGTGCGTGCGCGATGCGGTGGTCATCCTCAGAGAAGAGAAGAGTGAGAAGCGTTTGATCGCATATCTCATCGCAGACACATCGAGCGCGCCGACCACGCATGACCTTCGCCTTCATCTGAAAGAAAGACTGCCGGAATACATGCTGCCTTCGGCTTTCATCATTATTGACAGCTTGCCGCTCACGCCGAGCGGCAAAGTGGACACGCGCGCCCTGCCTGCGCCGGATCATGCGCGCCCCGAATTGTTGAATACCTTTGTCGCTCCGCAGACTGAGCTTGAGCAATTGTTGGTCCATATATGGGCCGATGTTCTGAAGCTTGAGCGCGTCGGACTCAACGACAACTTCTTTGAACTCGGCGGCGATTCGATTCTGACCATTCAGGTGGTTGCGCGCGCGCAAGCTGCGGGACTCAATCTGACCGCGCGCGAGATGTTCAAGCATCCGACCGTAGCGGAACTTGCCGCCGTGTCTGCTGCGCTGCCAGCGGCGCAGGCTGACAAAGGGCAAGTCACAGGCAAAGTTCCACTGACGCCGATTCAACGCTGGTTCTTCGCACAAGAG
>JBAWGU010000579.1:0-21396 GCA_049593215.1 Pyrinomonadaceae bacterium | reverse complement strand
CGCTACGGCGAGTTGGCTGTCTTCCCCGAAGACGCCGACGTTCCGCTCACGACACTTGAGAAGTTCTGGGGCACGACCGGAGGGCTTGACGAGTTCGACACCGAGGAGCTTTGCGACCAGCTCAATCGCCTCTCCCTGCTCCTGCGCTTCGACCCGACGACGCGACTCGTCCGTCTGCACGACGTGATTCGGAAGTATCTCATTCAAGAGCAGGGCAGCAGTCTCTCCGCGCTGCACACCCGACTCCTCGATGCCCACCGCCCCACGCCTGCGCGCACGGAGGCCGAGGTGGGCGCGGGATGGTCGGTCATGTCTCTCAGCGAGCCTTACTTCTGGGATCATCTCGCTTACCACCTTAAGGAGGCCGGGCGCGGCGCTGAGTTGCTGGCGACGATGAAGGACTTGCGTTACGTCGCGGCCAAGGCCTTCGTGCGCAAGTCATCTGTCGCCGAAGGCGACCTGCTCACAGCCGAAGAGTTGTACCCGGAGGACACCGCGCTCCGCCTCCTGCGCCGCCGCTTCGTCCAGACGGGCCACCTCCTAAACCGCTGCGAAACGCTCGACGACCTGAAGGGCAATCTTTACTGCCGCCTGCTTCACCTCGAAGAGCTGTCTGATCTCACGCAAGACTTCGCCCGCACGCTCACCGCCCCATATCTCGTGCCCTTCCATCCACTGCCGGACTTGCCCCACCCCGCGCTGATGCGCACCCTAAGCGGGCATACGGGTGCGGTTACCGACTGTGCCTTCAGCCCGGACGGCTCATTCATCGTCTCCGCGTCGAGCGACAGTACCCTGAAGGTCTGGGACGCTAAGACCGGGCAAGAACTCCTCACGCTCAAGGGCCACACAAGTGGTGTGACTGGTTGCGACGTATCGCCTAACGGCTCGTTCATCGTCTCCGCATCATACGACAGCACACTGAAGGTCTGGGACGTGAAGAGCGGGGGCGAGATATTTACCATTGCCGGGCATACACACACAGTAAGCGACTGCGCTTACAGCCCGGACGGTTCGTTCATAGTCTCCGCGTCAGAAGACAATATGCTAAAAGTGTGGGACGCGACGACGGGGGAAGAGCGACTGGCACTAGCAAGAAGTGGGATGGGCGGCTTAATGAGGTGTGTCGTCAGCCCAGACAGCTCGTTCATCGTCTCCGCGCCACAAGTCGGGGATTTGGAAGTGTGGGATGTGGAAGACGGCAGTGAGCGGCTAAAACTCTCCAGCAAGTCCATATGGGGAAGCGCCTGCGCCATTAGCCCGGACGGCTCGCTCGTCGCTTCCGCCGGGGGCAGAAAGCTGTTGAGGGTGTGGGACGCGAGGAGTGGTGTCAAGCTGTTCGATCTTGAAGGTCACATCGATGTGGTAATTGGTTGCGCTTTCAGCCCCGACGGCTCGCTCGTCGTCTCCACGTCGCGCGACGGCATGGTGAAGGTGTGGGACGTGAATAAGCGGAAGGAGCGTTTGACGTTCGCCGGTCACACAGATTGGGTCTCGGCCTGTGCCGTCAGTCCCGACGGCACGGCTATAGTGTCTGCCTCCAACGACAGAACGCTGAAACTCTGGGAGGTGAAGGGCGGAGGCGGGTCTCAGCCGGCCTCGAATCACTCGTCGTCCTCAGATTGCTGCGCGGTCAGCCCTGACGACTCATTCGTCGTTTATGGCTCAGGCGAAACGCTGCTGGTGTGGGACGTAGAGAGCGGAAGCGAGCGACCCCCTCTGGCAGGGCATGGTAATCGAGTGAACGGCTGCGCGGTCAGTCCCGACGGCTCGTTCATTATTTCGGCGTCGAGCGATTGCACGGTAAAGATTTGGGAGGCGATTGGTGGGAGCGAACACCTTACGCTGAAGGGGCACAGCATGAGAGTGAGTAGCTGCGCCGTCAACTCTGACGGAACGCTCATTGCTACTGCCTCGTGGGATCAAACATTGAAGGTCTGGGACGCGAAGAGCGGCCGAGTAGTGCATAGGCTCCCACGCCACACCAACTTCGTGCAGGATTGCGCCTTCAGTCCGGATGGCTTGTTCGTCGTCTCCGCATCGTGGGATAAGACGCTGAAGGTGTGGGACGTAAGAGATTGGAAAGAGCGTCTTACCATCACAGGGCACGCAGCCTCTGTGTACTGCTGCGCCGTCAGTCCAGATAGTTCGTTCATCATCTCAGCGTCAAGTGATGGAGCAGTAAAGATATGGGCTGCCACGAGCGGGAGCGAACTCCGCTCCCTCACCGGACACAGATCAAGTGTGTCCGACTGCGCTATCAGTTCGGACGGTTCGGTGGTAATTACGGCCTCGATAGATCAAACGCTGAGGGTGTGGGAGGTGGAGACGGGGAAGTGCCTGTTCACGTTTCAGGCGGAGGGAGGGATGAATGATTGCAAGTTCTTCGGCGACGACCAGCGGATCGCTGCGGTAGGATACAGGGGCCTCTATCTCCTCCAGCTGGTGAGACAAATTTAATCCCGCGGCAGGTGTGGTAGACGTGACTCGTTGTAGAATTTAAGGTTGTTCTAGGAAGTTTCACGTTTAGATGTCTGCTCCCTCTCCTGGGCATGTTCATTTCCTGGAAATTTATTCATTTGAATCTACATAGAATTTAGCGCAACATAACGTCCTTTATGTTGCTTAATAATGAGCTATTTACTCTTCTACTGAGAGAGATGGCTAAAGGGCATCGCTAACGGAATGCACGTTATCAGAGGCCAAGTGTTGTAATATAATAAAAATTCTTTTGTCGAAGGGAGAGCATAGTGCAACCAGTCATCTATAGTCTGCAAGATGCTTGGTCTAGGGGAGAGTTGCTAACCCTTGTTGGAGTTCTAATCGCTGCCTTTGCAGGCTTGCTGACTGCTGCTTCGGTTACAGTAAATCTTTGGGGATGGACACTACGTGCATGGCTTACTGAAAAGCGTCTACTCAGACATTTTGGCGCGGATTTATACTTACCTGAAGAGATTAAGGACGCCACCCGTTATTATGTACGTCCAGACGCAACCAGCATCGATCTAGCGCAGGAGATGGAGGAAGGCAGTAATGTTATCGCTACAAGAGAAAACTTATTCAAAGCTGTTGATAGGTTTCTAGATGAAGAGTCACCGCACCGACATCTGTTACTGCTTGCTGATTCAGGTATGGGAAAGTCCTCTTTCATGCTCAATTATTATGATTATAACCGGCGAAAGATATGTAAGCGACATAAATTAGCAGTCATTCCGCTCGGAGCTGATGCTGCGCTCGAAAAGATCAAAGATATAAAAAACCAAAATGAAACCATACTATTTTTAGACGCTTTCGACGAAGACCCTGAAGCACGCAAAGGTTATGAAAAAAGGCTCGACGAGTTGATAAAAGTGTGCACGGAATTTAGGCGTGTTTTGATTACCTGTCGCACACAATTCTTTCCTAAAGATACTGCAATTCCTAAGATAGCAAGGATGATCTTCGCACCTAGGCGTGGTCAGGCTCAACACACCTTTTGGCGATTGTATCTTGCACCGTTTAGTGATAAGCAAGTAAATACATATTTGCGTCGGCGCTTTAAGCCATGGGCTTTTAAAGAAAAACGTAAAGCATTTGAACTAGCTGCAAAGGTTCCTAAACTAACAGTGCGTCCGATGTTACTACTTCACATCCCAGACCTTCTGCAAGCAGAAAAGCCGGTAACTACATCTTGGGAAATTTACCAGATACTTACAGAGAAATGGTACGAGCGTGAACTGGGTTTTTGGAAGGATACAGAGTCCATTAGAAAATTTTCGGAGGAGATCGCCGTCCAATTCTATATTAATTTTCTCCGCAACGGTTCTGATCGAGTATCGCAAGAAACTATTGCAAGCATAATTGAACAGCAACGGCTTTCTTCACAAAAGATTGATGATCCTTTGAAAGAGATAGCTAACTGGAATGCCACAGTTAGATCATTGTTGCACCGCGATGCAGTCGGCAATTGGAAATTTGCTCATCGCTCAATTATGGAATTTCTCTTCCTTAAAAAATTCTTTGCAGATGACAAACGTTGCCACAGCGTTCCATGGACAAGCATGATGAAAAAATTTATCGTCGAAAGAAGTGGTCCTAATCTACATCAGCAATTTTTATCGTTAAGCTCTTTTAGCGGAGCAGACCTTAGTGAAGTAGACCTTGGTGGAGTAGATCTCCGTGGGATGAACTTCGGCAGTACAGCCATCCGTATAACTAATCTCAGCGGGGTAAATTTCAGCAAAGCAATTCTTAACGCAGCTATCTTCTGCAAGACAAATCTAAGCAAAGCTATTTTGAGTGAAGCAAGCCTTAGGCAAGCGGACCTTACCGAAGCAGATCTCCGCGGAGCGGACCTTAGCAGGTCAAGCCTAAGTGGAGCAAATCTCCGCGGAGCAAACCTCCGGGGAGCAGATCTCTGCGGAGCACATCTCAACAAATCAGATCTCCGGGGAGCGGACCTTAGTAGATCAAACTTGAGGGGAGCGGACCTTAGCAAGTCAAACCTGAACGGGGCTATCTTCCGCGGAGCAGACCTCAGCAAAGCAATCTTGAGCGGAGCCACCCTCCGCGGTGCGAACTTCCATGGAGCAATCTTCAGCGAAGCGGAACTTAGTGGAATAGACCTTACTCAAGCTGATCTCAGCGAAACCGATTTCAGTGACACAGATATTCGAAGGGTAAGAGTAAGGCCACAGCAACTTTTGGTAGTAACAGTTAATGAAAATACCATTGTTACTCCCGCCATAGCAGAAGTATTAGGAAGGGTCAAAAGAATAAGCACTAACTACGAATAATTGTAATCCGACACAAAACGCCATGCATCTTGAAAACGCCAACTTTTGCTAACATCTTCGCCAGTTGTATGCCACAACATCTTGCGCTTCGAGAGTAAAATCGTCCCCATTTTCATTATTGAGTTCGACAACATTTAATGTCCAATATAATGACTTGTTGAGCAATTTAGCACTTCTAGGTTACCGCCTCTTATGTCGTGCGGCGTTAGCACGCTTGACTCCTTCTCGCACAACTGGGTCAGGAAGATGTAATGGTAAATCAAGCTCATCATCAATCAAAACATCTACCCATACTCCAACCGCTCGCGCATATTTTAAGAGCACTGGTAACGGTGGCTCCCGCGTTCCCAACTCAAACGCCGAGATGTAATTTCTTCCAAATTTATCTGCTAATCCTAGACGACTGAGCATTTCGTTCTGTGATAATCCGAGCGTGTGACGGATCACGGTTAACTTGTCAGCAAGACGAAGCGGGCGCGGGCGCGGGGCTTTTCCCATCAGGCTCCTCCTAATGGGAAAGTCACGCAAGAACGACTATTGCTATTAGCTTTAATTAAAGCTAATCTGTATGCAAGATTCGATAGCGCCGGAAGCTTGTAGCTTTGCTTCCGCGCGGCTCGCATCACTTGTGCTGTTGCGCCTCAGCGAATCTATACATACCGCGAACTGATTTATCAAAGATGGAAACAACGCCTTTTACCAATGATCATCGCGTCATGAGTATACAAACATTATCGGCTTTAGAAAATGCTATTGAGCCTTACCGTCAAGCCGGTTATGTCATTACCTCTCAGTCTGAGATGGCAATGACACTCCAAGCTCCCGCCCGCAGATTCTCATGGATGTTTTTCCTGCTCAGCCTACTAATAGTATGGCCGGTCGCCGTCATCTATTTGGTCTGGTTTAACCAGCGAAGAGATATGATAGTCTGTATGCGTGTCACCTCGCAGGGAGAAATAGAAGAGACAGGTTTCATCATTGACTTGCTAATAAGGGAGAGACGAAGGCAAAGAGCCTTTTATATTATCTTCGCCCTGCTCTCAGGAGCTATCATCGGTTTACTGGTCCTACGCTTCGTCGGACACCACGTATTACCTAATGCTAGGTAATAACCGGAGGCTCTGGGGCAATGAGCTATCATAAAGTCTCAGGTGACGGAATGACTCACCCACTCTTCCAGTAACTCTCTGCTTAGTGCGGATCTCTTTCAACGAAACTGTTCTACATGCACCAAGTTACTAATCAACCGCTTGTGGATTTTATCTATTGCGCTTTCGGTGCCCATCTGGGGGAGTTGCTTTTGATTGGGTATAACGAAGTGCCATCTCGTAAAAAGAAACGGTTCGACTTCCCTCAAGGAGAGACTAAAGGGACAACTGATTGGGTGATAGAGGTGGCGGCAAACACGCTTCCCTGCCGCCAAGAGCCGCTTGTTCTGGCTGCCCTTCTTAAGCTCTTGCTCAGGAGGTCTGTTATCTCACCGCGCCTTGAGTTCAATATGAGCGAGGTCGTCAAAGAGCTGAGGTGGAAAGATAACCCACTCACTCATAAAGAGATTGATAGAATCATCTCCAAATATGTCGCCCTCACCTATGATAAGAGACAGAAAAGGAGAGGAGAGGAAGTGGACGAGGACGCCGGCATCTATTCATTTCTGATCTCGTATATTCGGTCGTCGGAGGCCGAGGCCAGAGGATTACTTCCCACGAGAAAATACAACTATGCGGACTTTAACCAAATGTTCGTTGAGGGACTGAAGAGAGGTCAAGTGCATTTTGCTGGTATTAATTTTGGTCCACTCAAGTTGGAGAGAGAAAATAGCTGATCTCAGCCCTATGCTTATTTTCTGATAGATAAGACTTTACATGATTTCGCAAGAAAACTTGCAGAAAAGCGCCTGTAAATATCTGTGTTTTCAACAATTTAAGGACTTGAATTACTCTCAACTCATCTGCTATCGTTTAGCTGCGCGAAGCCATGCTTCGCAAACAAGTTCCTGTTCAAAAAAGAGCAGTTGTTGGCTTTATCGGACTCAGGGGTAAAAAGGCTTTGCACACAACCTGCCAATAACCCTACACCTGCACAAGAACTCCTACCACTTTAGACTGAGAAAAATTTTCCAGTCAACTCTTTGCTGCAAAGCCAGAAAGAGGATGAACGGATGACCTAGAATAATGATGTCTGACTAAAAAAGCGACTCACTTGGCAGGACCAAGAAGCCGCTTTTTTATAACGCCGTAAGTGACTGTAGGCTACTAAATCTCGACTGTTTTTGCCGACACAAGAGATTTGGCAACCTGCAATTTATCAACCAACGCACCGCCATGACTGGCGGGGTAGTTGAAGTGTACTTTACCACACACTCCTACCCCGAACAACAATTTTGTGCTTGGTGGTGCAACAAAAAGAAAGGAATTTCTCATGTTCACTACTAAGGTTAATGCTTCTGGAACCTATTCCCAGAATTGGTCAAAATACAATAAAGCTCAAGTGAGCGAAAAGCAGGACTTCTTGATGCTGCTTTACCAGCTCTGCGCTGGTATTGACCAACCGCCTCAGTGCCAAGGCAGGCCAAGCCTATCGCTTAGAGACATAGTATTCAGCGTTGTCTATAAGGTTTACTCGACCTGCTCTTCCAGACGCTTTATATCTATTCTTCAAGAGGCTTATTATGCCGGCTACATCGGGCATGTGCCGCACTTCAACGCACTTTCGACCTACCTCATGCAAGAGGAGATGGCGTGGCTGCTCACAAGACTTGTAGAGATTAGCAGTTTACCTCTCGTCGAGCATGAAACTGAATTTGCAGTTGATTCTACGGGACTCAGTACTGACAGGTATGCTCGCTGGGTGGACGAGAAAGAAATTATCCATCAAAAGCGCGAATGGCATAAGCTGCATATCATGTGTGCGAGGCGGTCGAAGATCATCCCCGCTGTCGTAGTAACACCGTCCAAGGATGCCGATAGTCCCCACTTCCAAACTCTGTTTGAGATAACATCCCGCAACTTCAGAATGCTACAAGTAGCGGCGGACGGTGCTTACTACTCACGAAAAAACGTCCTGCAAGTAACCCGGGTCGGTGGAGTTCCTTACTTTCTAATCCCCAGCCCTAGTCTTCCAAGCGACGGTTACAAGGCAAGTGCCTGCAACATGGTCTTGTATCTGTATGCTAAAGATAGAGCGGGTTTCTTCAAGAATTACTACAAGAGAAATAATGTTGAGACAGCCTTCTCGATGATTCGCGCCTGCTTGGGCACGAGTTTGCGCAGCACCTCTAGGGTCGCTCAGTACAATGAAGCGATCTGCAAGGTGATCTGCCACAACCTGCGCGTCTTGTGTCGAGCTATGCATGAAGAGGACCTCTCACCGAATTTTGAGTCTGTATCATCCTATGTAGCGAGGATCGAGGAAGCGACACACGCTCTTGCAGAGACACTTGCTGGAGGACGTATTATTTTTCCGAAAAGGAAGCGTGACATCACCGCTGAGGGCCTAGAACTCTTTCGTACAGGGGGCAAGACGAGTAAGACAGAGAAGAAGATTTATAGTCCGCAGAGCATTAGCCAAAAGGAAGAGATGCGCCAAAATATTAGGGTAAAGAACAGAACAACATCCAAGGACTCAATAACAGAGCGGGGGCCTCAAGAAGAGCAACTTGTTCTTTTTGAGCGTTGAGTACATTTGGAACAACATCAGATTTAGCCGCTATTGTCCTTAATCTTAGTCCTTACACCAGATTGAGAGGCACGGTCTGTGAGACTACAACTTTCTCTCTTGCCTTTAAGAAAGCTGCTCGGATTAGCTCTGCAAACAAGAGACCTTCTTTGAGATGCTAATGAGTTGCACTGAAGCCTAATTTAAGAGATGTAGTCTTGCTTTCCTCTAAAATTAATTTCTTGACCCTTATTCATAATTAGTAGTGCTATAACAGCTCAGTGCAGTTATAATGGTATAACGTTATGACGGTAATTAGCTTCGTTACACAGAAAGGCGGCAGCGGTAAAACCACGCTAGCAATTAACTGTGGGGTGGTGGCGGCGCAAAAGGGTCAGCGCGCACTAATCCTCGATATGGACGCTCAGGCGACGGCGGAAACATGGTATCAAGACAGAGACGACGATACACCACAGGTTATTAGGCTGGCTGCGTCTGATCTCGACAAGGCGTTAAGTGCCGCCCGCGCAAAGGGCTTTGATGTGGTGTTGATAGATACGCCCGGGCGCGATGAGCCGGGCGCGGCAGCGGCTATTCGAGCTTCTGACTTCTGCGTGATTCCCTGCCGGCCTTCCCCTGCTGATATGAAAGCGACGCCAGCGACCGTCGAAACTATAAGACGCTTAAACAAGCCTGCTGCCTTCGTGCTGACACAGACGCCGCCGCGTTCCTACCGCAATCGAGAAGCTGAGTATGGCCTGGGCGTGCTGGGGATGGTCTGCCCGGTGCATATCGTGTTGCGAAATGTCTATCAGGATGCGCAGGGTGTGGGACTGGGGGTGACGGAATACGACCCGGACAGCAAGGCGGCTGATGAAGTCCGGGCGTTGTGGGATTGGCTAACCAAAAAGATCAGAAAGGTAAAAGATGGCGACTAGGAAAAAACGAACCTCGCTAGACGCGCTGATTTCTCCGGTGGACACGGGTGCTGCGCGCCGCCCGGCTTTAGCCTCACCCGCCAGAAAATCGAGTAAGGCGAAAACAGAGGAGAAAACGGCTTCGCTTAATGTGGCCGAAGCTCCGGCGGCGAAAGGTGAGATTGTGAGGCAGACGCTTTACCTGCCCCTGCCAGTTTTTGACCAGTTACGCGATCTATTCTTTGAGGAACAGCGTGGACAGGTGAAGTGGCGACGGATGCACGATTATTTTTTAGAGGGGATTGATTTATTATTCAGAGATAGGGGCTTAAAGAGTGTCGAGGAGCTGACTGGTCGAAAATGACTCTAATTCTAAACTGCAATCCGAATAGCTCTATAACCCTCTTAAACCAATTATTATAGGTAATTGCCTTCGTGGAAATCATCTGTGAAAGAGAATTTATCTTTCACATCCCAGCTTGATCGGTCTTGACATCAAGGCGACGCTGACCTCGCCGCATAAAGCTTGTCTTATAACTAGCCCTCTTTTATTGTGAAGGTGCTACCTTCCTGCGTGCTCCATAACTCAAGACCGTAAGCTTGACGCTGCGGCGACCGAAGCGAAAGGCTTCGCGTGTCGAGGGCACCCAGACATCTATGCGACGCCCGCGCACGGCAGAGCCGCGATCTGCGACCGTATATTCGCCGCTATACGGGCCTGCTTCAAGACGGACGCGCGTGCCCATTGGAAGCACGGAAGTGTCTGCTTGAATCGGCGGAATCGCTTGGTCTGATGGCACTATTGGTCGATGGCGATTAGATCTCGACGCACTGAGTGCCTCCATTTGTGAGGATCCGTTTAGAGGCTCGTTAAGCACAGATTCCAATTTTTCTAGCTCATCAGGATCAAGTTTCCATTTTTTTTGTATTTCGGTAAGTTCTGGATAGTTTTCGCGCTTAATTGGTAATAATTTTGCCAATTCCATTACTGGTTTTCTACTTAGCAATTTTTCTAATGAGGATTCTTCTACTATTTCATTTGTTTCTTTGTTTGGTTTTATGTCAGGTGGATGTATAGTTTGATTCATTATGGTTATAGTGTCTTGTAGGGTTGAGGCATCTTCTATAGCTATTTGGTTCAGTCGTTGTTTTGATGTTTCGATGGCTTCGGTGTTGTTGGTTTGTACTGCCTGATCGAGAAGTGCTTTTTCCTTAACGAACTGCTTCTTACTTTCTTGGTTCTGGATCTCGTAGGTGTCTAGAACTCTGATCATTATCTCTTTCTGTTGTTTTGATACCGTTTCTTTTGTGAGAAGGGTTGTTTTCATGTTTTGTGAATCCTGCTGGTTTTTGTCCATGAAATCATGGACTCTTTCCGCTTTGCTATCTAGCAGGAGTTTGTTGACTGGTTGTGGTGGATTGCTGCGGGCAAATTTGTCAAGATTTGCTATTGCTATGCCTGAAAGGGTAAGCAGTGAGGCGATAATAGTGCAGATTACCTGTGTTCTTGTGACTTGAATTGCGGTGGATGATGAGATTTTTGCGACTTGTACTTCTGGATCGTCTTTAGATTTTTTTCCTTCTTTAGGTTTTGCTGTTGGGGCTATCGTAGCTGATTTTGCGTTCATCTTGCTTTGCCTCCTATTAGCAAACTGCTTTGATAGGCAATGACTGTTCCTATGATACTCTCTTTGTGTTTTTGGGTTTGCTGGTTTATTAAAGTCCATCTTTTAGCTTTGATTTTCTGAAATTCGGATTTTATCTATATTTTTGGATTCCCCTATTTCTGCTTTTCTTTATGCCTGCGTCCGATAATTTCTACACAGGCGCGGTCTCATCTTCTTTCTTTTGATTAAAGAAGGGATAAAAGGATAAGGCAGAACAAGTGCAGTTTACTCTTGTGTTATCAGACCTTTATATATTAGTTCTGTGGAGTCAAACCTATATATTGAGGTAATTCGTGGAGTCAGACCTATATATTTTTTAGATATCGTGGAGTCAAACCTATATGATTTTTTCTCTGCGTGGAGTCAAACCTATATATGCGTGGAGTCAAACCTATATATTCACTTGTGGAAAACTAGCTTTCGTGGAGTCAGACCTATATATTTTTTAGATATCGTGGAGTCAAACCTATAGGTTGTGTGGAGTCAAACCTATATATCTGTGGGCGCGGCATGTTTATCCATTAAGGCGCATGGGGCCACTTGCGGGCTACTTCTCCGGTGCTGGTGGCAGTTGCAGTGCTGCGGCTTTCCCCTCAATATCCGATTTCCGCTTGTTAGCGGCCTTCTGCTCGCCAGAAAAGCTAGGATGTGGCAGCATGGTAAGCTGCGCGTCCAAAAGCTTGTTGCGGCGCTTCTCGTCGGTAATCCGCTCGACCTCGTAAGACATGATAACATCGGCTTTCTTCATCTCTTCGAGTGCAGCTATTACATCCCGCAAATTGTTAGGTAGCTTCTCGTATTTGGTCAGGCCAAAGTCGCGGATGATGGTCAACAAATTGATTGTGTAAGGATGCTGCCAACTTGCCTGTACATAATGGTGCGAGAGACGTTTATAAAGCTGACGTGCAATGACACTTTTGAACGTCATGCTACGGTTGTAATCGAGTTGGCGGAAATTCCGGCTCTTAATGCTCTGCGTCACTAATGGATTGAAGCGGACAAAGGCGCGGGTCTTCTGGCCGAACTTTTGCCAGTCCTCGCGGGTTTGCAAGCCAAGCGTCTGAAAGATGCTTGAAACGACGGTAATGCTGCCGTCCTCGGTCTTTATTTCCAGCTTAGTATTTGCACAGATAAGCAGCGCAGCCTTCAGCTCGTCCAGATTGTAGGTATGGCCGCGCTGCGCCAGTTCCTGCTGTAGCTGGTAAAGCGTGAAGCTAACGCCGGCCTCGTCATCAAGGAAGACCCCCTGCCCTTCGCATACGAATTTGCGTAGCGCATCCTCTACCAGCTCCTCGCGCTGGGAGGGGTAGTGATAGCGTTCAGTGCCGTTTTTATCCTCAAGGCTTGCGGGCTTGATCTTAACGCGGTAGCGTTTGCCCCGGCACGCAAATTCTCTATCGAGTTGCTTTAGAAACTGACCGTTGATTCGCTGGGTTTTGCCCCAATGATATTTCGGGATAAAATCGTAAAGCTCAATAGTGTTTGAGTAGCGGCGATCTTCGGGTGATAGAAGTTCAAAAAGGGTGAGCTGCACCGGCTTTTCCTGCCGGTACTGTTCTATGCTTTTTGGCTGCTCCTTCTTCCCTACCATTAGTATGGTTTACCTGTATAGCGTTATAACGTTATAGTGGTCTTTTATACCTCGCCGCGTGCGCGTCGTCCTTCGTCCTTTAATGCATCAAGCTCGACAGGTGTTGGGGCTTCCGTTTGGGAGCCATGCCGAACGTACACTTTATCCTTTTCTAAACCTTTTTTGCCCTTTTCATCAATAAGAACCTCTTTTGACGCTCGGTAAGGTAGTTTTTCAGGTTCTCTTATGACTTCAAGTTTGCCGACTTCTCCAAGTCTATGCTTTACGATTCCATAGCGAACCGCTACTACAGGGTCCGTCAGGTCAGATAGAATGCGCTCCATTCTATCTTGAGTAACAGTGCTATCAGGCGGGGCGAAATAGTCTCTTGTCTTATCATCAAAGCCGATAATTATATAGCGGGGTCCGCTTGATTTGGTATTGGCTAACGCCAGTACATCTCTCGCAAATTCTGCCTTTTGCTTTTTAGTATCAAGACCTATTTCGCGCTTGAAATCAACATTGGTTGTTTCCCACTCTTTGACTAGCCCATCAATGAATTTGGACTCAATCGTAAAGCCGCGTCGGGTTTCCCACACTAATCCTTGATAAGTAGGTTTTATATTATTGTGATACCCCCCTAGTGCCCGCGTTTTTAAAAATCCTCTATCTTCTAATAAGCGTGGCAAGTCATGAGCATATTTGCTTAACTCGCTCATATGCTTGTTTGATTTCGGCGGCGGCGGCTCAATATTAAAGGCGGCTAAAATAGGAGGATTAGGTTCTATATCTTTCAACCAAACACATTCTGGATTGGTTTCCTGCTGCGGGCTTAGCTGATTCACAATACGCAAGATTTCTGCTTCTTCTGAATCTAGTTCCTGATCACAAATTGCTGTCCAATACTCTATTGAGTCAGACAGAACCTTTCGCCCTAGCGGTGTAATCTTCAATTTATACTTTTCTATCTCCACTAAACCGGCTTCTGAAAGAGCCGTAAGAGCATGAAACATTCCATGCCGAGTGTTAGAGGTATGAAAACCGGGTTGTTTAGCAGCTTCACCGAAAAGGATGTTTTGCAGTTCGTGGTCGCTTAAATGAGGGTGAAATCTTTCCCTCTCTAGCGTCTGCAAAACGTGATGGCACCAATCTATAAAGTCCATATCGTTAGGCTATGGCTGCCCGTTGCCTTAAGTGTTCGCCTCCATAGGCGCGCTCACTAAATCACAATGCGCTCTATTTCATCAAGGGTGATGGCGTCGCTGGTACGGTCATATAGCTTGGTGGTACGGGGGGATTCATGCGCAGCGATCTGTTGCGCGTGTTCAATCGTCCCGCCATTTTTGAGATAAGCCGTGATGCCGGTTGCCCGAAAGGTATGGCAACCAATGACGGCACTGATACCAGCTTCTTCTGCTCTCCTTCGTATCATCCTGTAAGCATCAAAGCGGCTCATCGGGTTCTTGGTAAGCTGGCGCGTACGTCCGTGGGCAGTACGAAACAGTGGCTTATTTTTTTCTTCCTTGATGCCTGCGGCCTCCAGATACTCGTCAAGATACTGCTCGGCGCTATGGTGCACGGGGACTTCATGAAACTTGCCACCCTTCTCATGTAATCGTATCCAATAACGTTTACCGTTGATGTAATAGTCGCGCCTGCGCATTTGCACAACGGCGCTAACGCGGGCGAAGCTATAGACCATGAGTGCAATTAGTGCGCGGTCGCGCAAGCCTACTGTATGGCTGGTGTCTATGCTATCGAGTAGCTTTCTTGCTTCGCTGCCGGAAAGCACAGGTGTCTTACCCTTCTTAATGCTGTAGCGCGGCGCGCGGACGCTCGCAGCGGGGTTCATGGGTAGAATCTGGCCGACCACAAACCAGTCAAACAGCATGTTAATAGCGGCTAGGTGCTGCTTGATGGTCGGCACTGCGCCCGGATGCTGTTCAATATAGGCGGCGACAATTACGGGCTTTATATCCTGCAAACCTACACCTTGATCCTCACACCAATTTAGAAACTGCGCGACGGCGCGGCCATAGGCAAGGCGCGTGTTCGGGTTTCGAATGTTGGCTGTAAAAAACTCTATGAAACGTTCTCTAGCGCGCTGCCCTTCACTTCTCACAATAGCAGGCAAGGGAAGCGTGGGCTTTTCTACAATAGTAAGGGGATGAGTCATAGGATCACATTTATAACGTAATGTTATAATGGTTTACAGGTATAACGTTATAATATTGCAATTCGTATGGCCTTATGCTAAGTTATGACAGCTTGTCACAACTTTTTTGACGGCACGTCATTTTATACACCGAATGCCTCTCCATACCAAGCATTATCAGTCTACAAGCCGCTTGTCGGCCTTTTATGTTATTCCACCTTCGGAGTGGCTTTATCCCTCGGATTATAAAAAGGGGACTCGTGTTGACGATAGAGAGTGTGTTCGTCAGTGGGCACTAAAAGAACTCTTTTCCGTTTATGGCTATCCTAAAGAATGGTTGCAAGGTCGCATCCTTTTCCGTCAGTCAGAAGTTGACGGAGATAACTTTGGTTTTACCTTCTTAACGAAACATCAGATTCCTTTTTTAGTTGTCCTTGTTACGGCGCTCGGAGTTCCGCCAGATGATAAACAGCTAAAAGAATTATTACTCGAAGAAACGGTCGCGGGACTAGGAATCGTCACTAATGGAAGCAAAGAGGGAACGCGCGTCTTGCGCCGACGCTTCGATAGCGAAGCGTGCGACTATATTACAGATTGCGAGACGTATTCACCCTTTATTAATCCGGCGGAAAAGCAATTAAAGTTTATTGGTGCAGTAAAGGACACCTCGCCCAAAACTGGAGGGCGAATACTCAGCCTTTTAACTGAGCGTGTCGAGAATGTCTTTTTTGAAGTCCATAGCCATATCAGGGATATTGACGGGCTGCACGCGGACGAAGCTTTAGATGAATTGTGCAAGGTTCTTTATTTGAAGCTCTATGACGAAGAAGCAACCGAAAGCAATAAACCGTTTGCAGCGCAACGTTGGGAATATGGCTCAACGGAAGAGTTCGCAGCGACCGTGCGTGGACTCTACTATGAGGCAGGTGAATATGATTCGCGGGTTTTTGGCTTAAAAATCCCTGGCTATCAGCGGTCGCGGGGCGTATTCAATAAACCGATTCGCCTTTCAAGCCCAGCGCTAGCCAAAGCCATAGAGACACTTCAAGAATATAATCTCACTTGCTCGGCACTCGATGTAAAAGGCCGCGCGTTTCAGAAAGTATTAGCGCCAGCAGTGCGTGCTGGGATGGGGCAATACTTCACGCCTGATCCCATCGTCCGTTTTATGGGAAGGGTCGCGCGCCCTAGCCTTTCTGATCTGATCCTCGATCCATTTTGCGGCTCAGCGCATTTTCTTACGATCTGTCTGCGGCTAGTACAAGAGCAAGGGCAGAAAAAATCCGGGCGCAGTTTCCATGAATTTGCCTTTGGCAAACTGCATGGTATCGAAAAAAGCGACCGTATGGTGCGCATTGCTATGACGGATATGCGCTTGCACGGTGATGGTCATAGCAATATCCGCTGCACAGATGCCCTGCTGAATTTCTATAATTATCCAGATATACACCCAGAATCGTTTGACTTGGTTCTAACGAATCCGCCTTTTGGCTCACTACTGGGGACTGAGGCATTAAGCCAGCTTGGAGAGTTTGAGCTTACTAAAGGTAGAAAGAACATTCCGTTAGAAGTGCTAGGCTTAGAACGGTGCGTGCAATTCCTTCGTCCAGGCGGACGGCTCGGTATTGTGCTACCGGATGGAATTTTGGTGAATAGAAACACGCGCTATGTCCGAGAATGGCTGGAACACCAATGCAAGATAAGAGCCATTATTAGCCTGCCAGTCGAGACGTTTGCGCCCTTTGGCGCGAACATCAAAACTAGTATTCTTTTTGCTCGGAAATGGCGGAAAGGTGAAAGCCGGAAAGATTATTCTATTTTTCTCTCTCGTGTGGATAATATTGGTTATGATGCGGCAGGGCGCAAAAGGGAAGAGGAAGAATTGGATAAAGTAGCAGACAAAGCAATTTCTTTTATTGATCGGGAAGGCTGGTAACTATGTGGACGGGTGAAGCCAATTTAGATGACCTACATAAGCGCCCATCTTGGAAGGTAGAATTTTTCTGCGGTGAATCCCTACCTCATGTGGCTACGGCGTTCCCGTTATGTGTGATTGGCGACATCGTGAGAGAGCGCAAGGAAAGCATTGATCCGCAAGCGCAGCCTGACAATTTGATAAATTACTTAGGACTTGAGAATGTGCAATCTACTACTGGCAATCTAGTAGATTTCGCGGCGCGATATGGGAAAGAAATTAAATCCCGCTCGAAGATATTTCGTCCGGGCGACATTCTTTATGGTCGGCTTCGCCCCTATCTCAATAAAGTTTATGTAGCAGATGGATTAGTAGAAAGTGGAATATGCTCTACTGAATTTTTAGTACTGATACCTGATATTAAACGCGTATTACCGCATTTCTTGCGCGGATTGCTTAGTTCTGCTTTCGTGCATCAAGTCGTTTCGAGATTGCAAACGGGTTCAGCCCTGCCACGTTTGCAACTTGATGATTTACTATCTATTGAAGTGCCCTTACCACCTATTGGACAGCAACAGGCTTACGAAACTTTCCTTAAAGCACAGGCGGCTTATCAACAAAAGTTAGCTGAAGAGTTGGCAAATCTGCCGCAGAAGACACTTTCAGCTTTCATGCGCTCGCTGAAGACAGGCGAACCGCCAGAGGTAATGCATTAGACCTGTTCGTCGGGTTCTACGCTAGTTGCTGTGCTTCGCGCGACCGGGTACAGGTTACGTAAGGCATCCTGATAGGTGCGCTCGGCGCGCACGCGCTCGATCACCTGCGGGCCAGATAGTCCCTTAATAGAAATGCCCAAGTTGCGTGCTACCTGTTTCCATTCTGGTGCGAGATATTGATTAGCTTCCTCTTTAGGAAAATTCCGGTGAATGAAGCTGATATAGTCATTCGCTACATCATCTTCCGCTCGTATCTGCCGAAACTCGTGCCGCGCTGAATCCGATCCTGTTTTCAGCATTCTTACCAGTCCGCCGAAATTAGCAGCATAAGAAACTTTCGTAGAGGGACGAGCGGTTTCTGGCCCCGAAAGTCTTTCGCGCTTCCCACTTGCATTCAATGGCTCGCCGTGATGCTGGCACGTCTCCGGGTCACAGTCATCTGGGCAGGCCATTCGAGAAACAAAACTGCCGCCGCGAGCTATGTGGAGGCGGTCGCGAAGTAGTGCGACTGGAATAGCACGGCCTATGAAGAAATCTTTGATATGAGGATAGACGCGGAACTCGTCGGCTTCTTCCCAAGACCATATCAATACTAGAAGCAAATCCCACTGCCCAATATTGACCACGATCTCGTCAAAATGACCTTTGGATTCATCAACACCCACATTCATAGATTTTGCTTCGACGCGGAGAAGCTCGCCTATGCGTTCGGCGCTAACCCAATTCTGATCGCGCAGGATACAAGCAAAGTCGTTATATTCATGATCGCTCAGCCACGCTATTTCACAGGCGGCAGCATCGCCACCGGCATTGTGTAATACTTGGTTGACGTAATAACCCCAAAGGGCTTCGAGCAAGCTACCCATGCCGCTGCCTAAGCGCCCGCCGCGAGTTCTCAATACTTCGTGCGAGAAGGTATTGATTCGCTCGCAGGCTACCGCTGTGGCACGGATAACTATCTTTGCTGCTTCCTCAGATGTAACCATTTTAGTTGGAGTCAGAGGATTGAAGAAAGCGGCGGAACAATAGCAGAAAATGCTATATTCTGGCTAATCGTAAGTTATAAGTGATGAGAGGTATGCTTTCTCTGACAAAGAAACCTATTTCCAGAACTAAATTGTCGGAAGCCGATATTTTACTGGTGTGGGAGCAGGTGTGTGAATTTCTAAAGACACATCCCTTTATCACTAATCGCACGCTCCGTGCGCTCTCTGGGATTAATTATGACCAAGCCATTCATTTTTTCGGCTACATGGTAGAGCAAGGGGAGTTAAGTAGGGAAGGAAAAAGCAGCGGCGTAAAATACAGACTATCAAAGTAAATAAATGGCCTGCATTAGCGACACATGAGGAAGTGTTTATGTGCCGTAATCAGATGTGAAGATCAAAGAAGATTGATAAAGGCAATTATGTTTAGCTTCGAAGGGGTCAACGGGACAGTTTAGTTTTACTGTCCCGTTCGCTCTCAAGCGACTAGTGATTGAAGAGCGGACGAAGGTGAGTACCGCCTATATCATCTTAGTCCTCCCTTTCGCTCTCTCTAGCTTCCTTCGCCATCAGTTCCTCCTCTGGGTTCATTATGGTCGACTTTAGCTGGTCTGCGTAGGTCGCGCCGCTTTCTTCGTCCCGCTTCAAGGGCGCGTCTAGCGGGAGCAGATCGTGTTTGTCTTGCGAGTGTCGGGATTGTGACTTGATATACTTCTTAATTACGCGGCGGTCGTGCAACTCGCCGAAGTCTCGCGTGCCTTCAAGCAGGGCAACCACCATCGCGTGAGCGATGTCATCACATATCTGCGGGTCGTGGCTATTGACGCCTTTAACGATTTTGCGGAAATGCTCTTCCAGTTGCTCGCCGCTCCAAGACCTCCAATCGGGCTCCGCTTTCTGCGAACACTTATTGATGCACTTGTAATAGGTCGTTGTCGTGCCATCCTTGTTTTTGTGGTGGCCGTAGATACGCAATCGCTCACCGCACGTCACACACTTCGGATTCTTCTTAACTTTGCTGGCGACGCTAGCCGCCTGTGCAGCACGCCACGGTGAGCCTCCAGCCTTCGCACCGTTGCTCGCGCCGCGCCTGCCGCCGCCATTGCGACGCCTGACGCCTTTGTTAGCCTGTGCTAGGTCGATGATGGCCGGCTCCTTTCTGTCGCACAACGGGCAGCGATATTTTTGCTTGCCGCCGGTAGTCTTGCCATCCTTGTATTTATCGCGCAAGTGAGTCTGGCAGTAGGGAGAAAGTGAATGTCCGTTGAAGCGTGAGTTGGTTTTGCGCTTGTTCTTCCTAGCCGGCCTCAACTTCTCCGGCTCCGCATCCCTCTCCGGTTCGGGGAATATCGATTTAGGCCGCCGACGTGGCTCAAACTCGCCGAATCGCCGCCTCGGTTCGCCGAATACGCCTTCCAGCATTTCTCCCACCGCTGCCTCGAAAACGCACACGTGCAGGTCCGACAAGATGATGTTGTAGACCTGTTCTCGGTTGACGCTACGTAACAGGAGTTGGTGTCCATCCACGTCATGCCTGATAAGGTACTCGTACCTTTCATCCTTAAGGATGTAATACTCTGGCCGCACCTTGGCGACCGCATCTCCTACAATCGTGCTCATCGTTAAGTCTCCTTTTATCGTTATTGGTCTTGGTTGTTGGGGAAATCTTCGCGAAGGAAGCGGACTAAATACACCAGCGGGAGATAAAAAGCACGGCTCATGTAACGCAGGATAATGAGCCACCCAAAACTTCGCGTTAAATGCTCTGTGTTAAATCTGGCTCTGGCGGGCGTCGTCCGAGGGGTGAAACGGGCAGTCAGGTAGCAAAGCGCGCATATGCCATGTATAGGGGCCTTACCCAGACGTTAAGACAAATTAATACGACAAGGCTTCTCAATATAAATTGATTTCAGAGATAATTATTATGCAACATAAGGAAGTGCTTATGTGTTCCCAACCTAGCTTTATTGTGCGTTTTCTCAATATTCGCTATAACCTGAAGCATAACTTTGCTTTGTGTCTAGTTCTTTTCTTCTGTAAGGCCAATGCCAATAGTATATGGCCTTCTTGTAACAGCTTTAGCCTTTCCGCTAGTGTAGAGACCAATTACCCATCCCGTGGTTGACGCTCTATGCCCAACACCAAGTCAATAGCGACAAAAGCCCGCCGCGGCGTTTTCATCTCCTATTCACGGAGTGACGGCGAAGCCTTAGCTGCCAGCCTGCGCGCCCGGCTGGAGCAGGAGAGTATCCCACTGTGGCAGGACCGTGTCGGGCTCGAAGGTGGGCGCGACTGGTGGCTGCAAATCACCGAAGCCCTCGACTCGGTTGAGTTCATGGCACTCGTCATGACGCCAAACGCCTTAAGATCTGACACCGTGCGCAAGGAGTGGCGCTACGCACGGCAGCAAGGCGTCTGTGTCTATCCTGTGAAGGGTGCGCCTGACCTCGACTTTAAAATTATGCCGCGCTGGATGCGCGACGCGCACTTCTACGACCTCGGGGACTTCAAAGGGCCACAGGACGGCCCGGAATGGAGGAAGTTCGTTAATGATTTGCACACGCGTTGTCAGACACGGCGTGTGCCCTTCATGATCGAAGATTTGCCGGATGACTTCGTGCCGCGCCCAAAAGAGTTTGAACAACTCCTAAATCACCTGCTCGACCGCCGACGTGAAGAGCCGGTCGCAATCACGGCGGCGTTGCGCGGCGCGGGCGGCTACGGCAAGACTACGCTCGCCCGCTCTCTCTGCCATAACGTGCAGGTACGGGAAGCCTTCGACGACGGCATCCTCTGGGTTACGCTGGGCGAGAACCCCGGCGACCTGACCCGGCGCATCGAAGATTTAATCTATATCCTCAGCAACGAGCGGCCCGGCTTCAGTGACATCAATGCGGCGACCGCGCGCTTGGTCGAGCTGCTCGCCGACCGCGACATACTGATCGTCGTTGACGACCTGTGGAACGGCACACATCTGCGCCCCTTCACGCAGGGCGGCCCGCGCTGCGCCCGGCTCGTCACGACGCGCAACCTCGACA
>JBAWGU010000578.1:0-4844 GCA_049593215.1 Pyrinomonadaceae bacterium | reverse complement strand
GCCCGCTACCGCAGGCGGTTCTGACCGTATATGCAATGGTGACTAGCTCTAGTTGTAGAGCAACACCTGCGCGCGTGCGCGACGAAACTCTTCGAGCGCGTTGTTCCACGAACGCATGATCTCTTCCACTGAATCGCCGCGCTTGATTCTTTCGAGCGCGTCCGCGTTGGCGAGCAGGCGTTGGAGGTCGTCAACTTTCCATTCATTCGGATACAGAGCGCGCAAGGCTACGGCGATCTCCAAGCCTGCGCGAAGGGGGCGAAACTGCGCGCGATCTGTGACGATGATGTTGATGCCGCCACATTCTTCACCTTTGAAGACAGAAGCGTTGGGCGTAAACCTCACAGGGACGAAGCGCGCGCCCGCGATTCTTCTCCCATTCAAATGGGCCGCGAGTTTCCGACCATCGAGCCACGGCGCACCGACGAGTTCAAAAGGCGTATTGGTCCCGCGCCCGACGGAGAGATTGGTCGTCTCAAGCAGGCCGATGCCGGGATAGAGCGTCGCTTCCGTAAGGCTCCGCATGTTTGGAGAAGGATTGACCCACAGGAGATTCGTAGAGTCGTACCACATCGCGCGCCGCCATCCTTCCATCTTGATGACGCGTAGGTCGCAGCCAATCCTGCGTTGCCGGTTGAAGAGTTGCGCAAGCTCTCCGACGGTCATGCCGTGGCGCACAGGAATCGTGTGATAAGCAGTGAAAGAGAGTTTATCCGCATCCGCGATTGGTCCTTCTATTTCCGTGCCGCCGATTGGATTCGGGCGGTCCAAAATAAAAACCGGAAGATGAGATTGCGCCGCCGCTTCCATCACGTAGCCGAGCGTAGAGATGTAAGTGTAGAAACGCGCGCCGATGTCTTGAATGTCAAAGACGAGCGCGTCTAGGTCTTTCAACTGCTCAAGCTTCGGGCGGCGCGTCTCGCCGTAGAGCGAAAAGATTGGAAGTCCTGTCTGCTCGTCCTTCGTGTCAGAGACTTTCTCATCCGCCACGCCGCGTATGCCATGCTCCGGCGAGAAGAGCGCGACGAGGCGCACGTTCGCTGTTCTACTTAAAACGTCTATCGTCTGCTGACCAGCGCGATTGCGCCCCGTGTGATTCGTCACCAGCCCGACGCGCATCCCTGCAAGTTGCTTGAAAGCGTCGCGCTCAAGCACATCAATGCCCGTGAGGACTTCTGCATTAGCGGGCGCGTTCGCGTTGTTCGATATGCTCGTCGCGTTGTTTGGCGCAGCGATACGCGCGAGGTCTGCGAGCATCTGCGCGGCGAAACGCGCGGACTCTTCACGCGCGCTGTTCGCGTTACCATCCGTGATTGAACCCGCGACGATTGAAGCAACGCGCCCGCGCAAAGGCCCCACATCGCCCTTGCCGTCCGGGTGAACGCGATTGCTCAGGAAGACGACGAAAGTTTCGCTCGCAGGATCAAGCCAGAGCGATGTTCCTGTGAATCCTGTGTGGCCGAACGAGCCGGGCGGAAAAAGGTCTCCGCGATTTGAAGAGAAGCTGCTCGCAATGTCCCAACCCAAGCCACGCGCGTCTCCATCATCCGTCACGGCGCGCGGCCTCGTCATCGCCGCCACTCCCATCGGACTCAAAATCCGCGCGCCGCCATACTCGCCCCCCTGCAAAATCATCTGGCAGTAAATAGCCAGATCGTCTGCGGTCGAGAACAGCCCCGCATGTCCCGCCACGCCGCCCATACGAAAGGCCGTCGGGTCGTGAACTTCTCCGCGCATCCAACGCTCGCCTTCCGCTCCTGCGCGCTCGCCAGTGTCCCCCAAATAATTCAAAGTCGCGCGCCGCGTCTCTGTCGGAGCGATACGCGATTTGAGTTCTGCGCGCGGACGAAAACCTGTCTCGCGCATTCCCAGAGGCTCGAAAATATTTTTCCGTGCAAACTCGTCCAGCGTCTCGCCGCTCACGCGACGGACGATTTCACCGAGCGCGACATAGTTGATGTCGCTATAGACGAAACGCGTGTCCGGCGCGCTTCTGAGCGGCTCGCTGTAGAGATGTTTCAGAGCCTCTTCATATCCGCTCCACTGCTCGCGCAAATCGAAATCCGGCGCGTAGCCCGAACGATGCACCAACAGATTTTCAACCGTAAGATTATCTCTTCCCTCGCCTTTGAGTTCTGGAATGTAGCGCGAGACCGGATCGCTCAGACGCACCTGCCCGCGCTCAACCAGAATCATAATGCTCGTCGCCGTCGCCAAAATTTTCGTCAAACTTGCAAGGTCAAAAATCGTGTCTGTCGTCATCTGCTCATGCGCTGGCAAGACTGCGCGCGAGCCGTAAGCCTTGCGCCATACAATGCGTCCACGACGTGCGACCAGCACAACTGCGCCCGGCAACTCTTTGCGCGCAATCGCCTGCTGAATCACTTCGTCCATCTGCGCCAGACGCTTCGCGGACATGCCGACTGCGGCGGGCGCAGACTGCGGCAAATTCGTCGCGAATGTTTGCGCGATGAACGCAGCGAGCAGAAGAAATGACGCGGCGACGCGGCGACGCGGTGACGCGGTGAAATGAGCGCGTGATGAAGAATGGAGATGTTTCATTTAACGAATGATGAAAGGGCTTCTCTCACAAAGTCAGAGACAATGCGCCCATAAGAAAGGAGCGGGGGCAAGCCACCCTTCCTGACCTGTGAGACTCTTGGAGTTGAATCTTTCAACTTAGCTTGAGAGATTCTTTGAATTGAATCTTCCAATTCAACTTAGCCTTGAATCTTTCAATCTAACATAGCGCAGTCAGGAAGGGCGGCTTGCCCCCGCTTTGCTGCTCGCTTTCACCTGTATGCCTGTGCCGCGCGCGTAGAGGCCGGGCAGAGAGATTGGCAGACGGCCTGTGATGTCCGATTGGCCCAGAATAGCTCGCGCGGCGGCTTGTTGCAGGCTCGGCATGTCGCCGTAAGCGACGAGGTAAGTTTGCAGCTTCGGAAAATTTTGCAGGAGATACGGATTGCCGAAGCTGATAGCAACAATCGGAGCCTTACTACCAATGAGCGATTCGAGAGCACGCGCGCCCGGCTCAGGGATGCCGACACTGTTCGCTGCCCCTGAGCGCACGCGGCCATAGAGCGAAGCAATCACAAGGTCCGCGCCCTTCGCCATCTCTAAAATTTTCTTGACATCGGCTTCCGAAGAACGCTCATCAAGCACAACAGTTGCCATGCGCCTGCCGCTTCCAGACATTGCGGCGACGAAAGAGTTTGCAATCCATAAGCGATCTTCACCGTTGGTGATAGCCAGATTGAGAATGCGCGCATCAGGTTTGAGATTACTCAAGGGCAGCCGTCCAGCATCATCACGCACGAGCGTCATCGCGTGTTCCGCAACTTCTTGAGAGAGATCGAGCGCATCCTGTCTGGAGACTGTGCGGTCTATCTGCTCAAGCGGAGTGATGCGCTGCTTGACCAGGCCCAGATCATACTTCGCAGCAAGGATGCGGCGTGCAGATTCTTCAATTCTCTTCTCCGTGATTCTGCCCGATTGCACAGCGTCGCGCACACCTTTCATGACAGCATCGGGATCAGAAGATTTCAGCAGCATGTCCGCTCCCGCTTCAACCGCGCGCGCGGCAGCTTCGCCGGGCGTGAAGTAGATCGTCAGCCCACTCATGTCAAGCGCGTCCGTGACAATCATTCCGTTAAAGCCAAGGTCGCGGCGCAGGATTTGGCCGACCGTAGGCGAGAGCGTTGCAGGCAGCGTTGCGTTCTCGACAATCACTTCGCTTCTCGCTCCACCATATGACGGCTCGCTCTGATTCTCGCGCGGGAGCGGCTTGACGATTGTCGGGTCAATCTGAGGCAAGCCGATGTGGCCCACCATCACGGAGCCGACGCCCGCGCTGATCGCCGCGCGAAACGGCACAAGCTCGACCGCGTTGAGACGCTCGCGCCCGACGTTGATCACGGGAAGACCGCGATGAGAATCAATCGCCGTGTCGCCGTGACCGGGAAAATGTTTGGCAGTCGCAATCACGCCGCCGTGCTGCGCGCCTTCAATGAAAGCAGCGACGAAGCGCGAGACCTCCTGCGGGTCTTCGCCGTATGAGCGGACGTTGATGACAGGATTCGCGGCGTTGTTGTTGACATCAGAGACGGGAGCGTAAACATGCTGCACGCCGAGCGAGCGAGCCTCGCGCGCAGTAATCTCGCCTTGCCGCCGCGCGTAATCCGGGTTGCCCGTCGCACCGACAGCCATGTTCCAGGGAAAATTTATAGTATCGTCGAAGCGCATCCCCGCGCCCGCTTCCAAATCCGCAGAGATGAGCAAGGGACGGCGCGCAATCTCCTGCATACGGTTGACGAGATGCGCGGACTCATAGACTGGACCACGAAAGAGTATGATGCCGCCGATGTGATTGTCTTCGACCTGACGGCGCAGAGCCTTGAAAGCGTTGCTGTCCTGATTGATGAAGGTCGCGTTGACACCGATTGAGATCATCTGCCCGATCTTTTCATCAAGCGTCATCTTGCGAAGCTCCGCGTCGGCCCACTTCAGAGCCTCGCGCGAGGGCTGGCGCGGGTATGGCTTGATAGCCTGCGTTTCGTCTTTTGAGTTTGATGAGTTTTCAAGATAAAGCGAGGTGGCGGTTTGAATTTGCTGGCCGTGTAATCCTGTTTGTCCAAATGTCAGAGAGACAAAGAGAGATATGATTAAGGGAATAATTAAGAATGTGCGAGTGCGTTCCATTTTCTTCTGGATAGTATTCAAAATGTAATTCTACGGCGAATTTGCGCCGCGTGAGCGGCCATCTGACTTTAGCCCGGCGTTTTAACGCCGGGAAGTCATAGCCAGTGCCGTCGTTGTCGCGTCAGCGACGGTTGAATTCACTC
>JBAWGU010000577.1:0-1876 GCA_049593215.1 Pyrinomonadaceae bacterium | reverse complement strand
AGCCAGTGCTGTGCGTATGTAGCACTCGAATATTCACATACACTGACGGATACGGCTTATCACTATTTCCCGCACTGCGGTCTATAAAGTGAATATAATATATATCTCCCTTTTTAGGTCCAGCTTCGCGGAATCTGAGGTCATTTGAGCCGGATTTCGCTATGGCTTTATTAGCTGATGCTTCTAAGAGTTGCTCTAAATCTAATGGAATCTCCATCATTTTGTTTATTGTTTCTCCTTTCAAAATTCAAGAAGGTCTTTAAGTTCCCAAATATGATTCGTGATACCAGCTTCCATAGCGGGCGTGCAACGAATCGTTTTGTGTATCCTACAAAAATTATAATACGCGAAATGGAGCGCGAGCGCAGCCTTTAGATTTTCCCACTTCTTAGAAAAAGCGTTCGTCAGGGTACTTATGCGCTCAATGCGGCTCGTTGTAGCCCTTAATGTGCCGTTATCATTCCCAACTTAGACTTCAAAGAACTAACGCGGACTCAATAGCCTCTTCGGTAAGTCTAACTCATCGTCAATCAAAACATCTGTACTAACCCGCGCCGCTCGCGCATACGCCAGAAGAACGTGTAACGGCGGCTCGCGGTCTCCCGTTTCAAATCGTGAAATCTGGTGATAGCCCATGAGCTTTTCGATTCCAAGCCGATAGAGCATTTCTGTTTGAGAAAGGCCAAGCGCATCCCGAATCTGGCGCAGCTTTTCGGGTAAACGTTCCTGCTTAATACGCGCTTTCCTTCCCATCAGAAGTTGCCTCCTGATAGAACGGGGTTGCGTTTGTTACAAAATAGGAATACCCTATCTTCGCCCAACTTGTCCGCCGTGAGAGAAAACCTTTCATCTCGAACGGCGATGCTCATTACTTCAAGTTGAGGCGTGAGCGACGCATTAGCCGTTATTCGTTTTCAAAGACTAGAACGCGGGCAATCATACCAAAGCCTCACCAAGAGGCAAGGAAAGTTTGTTGTTGGAGCGCGTGCAGGAGGTTCACGCGCTCCACACCTGCACGTCCGGTAAGCTGAGGGTGACGGACTGTGCGGAGAGGCCGCCGTAAGCTCCCACGCTCGCGGCGGCCTTGCTCCTTAAAATCTCTCACGATAACGACTCTTTTCAAAGACCTAAATTTATTTTCAGAGCATACACACACTATTACCCCACTCTCAGACTTTGATAGTGATTGTCCCATCCCTTCGTTTCGCGCTACAATAAGATGTTTCTCGCGCGAGCGGCGTTTGTTCGTGAACCTCGCTGAATTTTTGAGGCCCTGCGCTTTGCTCCCACACCGTAGAAGCGTGAATCGCACGAGAGGAAAAACTTTTATGACGAAGTGTGACAGGTGCGGTACGGAAAATCTTGACGGCTCGCAATACTGCGACGAGTGCGGCGCGTCCCTTGAGGTGGGCCAGTCAACGCACGCGCAGATGTCCTACACGATGGGAGGCAACAATGCGGGCGGTGGTGGCGGCGCGAACGGAGACTCGAAGAGCGTCTCGGATGCTCCTGCGGCCAGAAAGCCGGAGTTTGCTCCGCAACACGCTGCGCCTGCCTTTGCCATCTCTTCGAGCGCGCTCCCTGTCTCTGATAACGAGAACGCGCACGCGCGCCTTGTCATTGAGCGCGGGCGTTCGGCAGGCAAGCAGTTTCCCTTGAGCGATGAAGAATCGCAGATCGGGCGTTGGGATGCAGACGGCGGCATCTTCCCCGATGTTGATCTGGATGCGGATGACCCTGAAGCGAAAGTTTCACGTCGCCACGCGCGCATCATGCGGCGCGGCGAACTCTATTTTATTGAAGACCTCGGCTCGACCAACGGGACTTTTATCAATCGCGGAAGGCGATTGCTGCCCGGCGACCGTCAACCCTTGCG
>JBAWGU010000576.1:0-3837 GCA_049593215.1 Pyrinomonadaceae bacterium | reverse complement strand
GACAAGCCCTGCCCCTACAGTTTTCTTTGATGCTCTTAGTTTCTTAAAGAATGCACAGGCGCGGGAATGCGTCCGCCGCGACGTATGAAGTCTGTGCAATCGAATTTGTTGACGGGCATGATGGGCGCAGTCCCTAAGAGGCCGCCGAACTCTACCATCTCGCCGACAGATTTGCCGGGCACAGGAATGATACGCACGGCTGTCGTCTTGTTGTTCATCACGCCGATAGCCATTTCGTCTGCAATGATGGCGGCAATCGTTTCGGCTGAAGTCGCGCCGGGCACGGCAACCATGTCTATTCCGACGGAGCAGACGCTGGTCCATGCTTCCAATTTTTCCAGAGTCAACGCGCCGACTCTCGCGGCCTCGATCATGCTCGCGTCTTCTGAGACAGGAATGAACGCGCCGCTCATGCCGCCAACCGAACCCGAAGCCATCGCGCCGCCTTTCTTCACTGCATCCGTCAACAGAGCGAGCGCGGCTGTCGTGCCGTGCGCGCCCGCGCGTTCAAATCCCATCGCTTCGATGATGTCTGCGACGGAATCGCCGATGACGGGCGTTGGTGCGAGAGAAAGATCAATGATGCCGAACGGAAGACCCAGACGACGCGCAGTCTCGCGCCCGACAAGCTCGCCTGCGCGCGAGAGTTTGAAGGAGAGTTTTTTGATGATCTCCGCAAGCTCGTGCAGGGGTAGATCGCGCGGCGCATGTTGCACAGCATGATTGACGACGCCGGGGCCTGAGACGCCGACGTTGATGACTGCTTCGGGTTCGCCCACGCCGTGAAACGCTCCGGCCATAAACGGATTGTCTTCGACAGCGTTGGCGAAGCAGACAAACTTGGCGCAGGCAATGCCGCCGCGCTCGCGCGTTTTCTCCGCAGCCTCTTTAATCAAACGCCCGACGCGCGCCACCGCGTCCATGTTGATGCCTGCGCGCGTGGTCGCAACATTGACGGACGAACAGAGACGCTCTGTTGAAGCGAGAGCTTCAGGGATGGAATCAAGAAAATCGCTTTCCATATTCGTCCAACCCTTATGCACCAGCGCGGAGTAGCCGCCGATGAAATCAACGCCGACGGTGCACGCCGATTCGTCAATCGCGCGCGCGAGAATAACGAAGTCTGCGACGGTGCGCGCGCCTCCGGCGATCATGGAGACTGGCGTGATCGAAATTCTTTTGTTGGCGATGCGTATGCCGACTTCGTCCGCGATTTCGTTGGCCGTCTCGACCAGACGCGCGGCGACGCGCTCGATTTTTGCGCGCACGCGCTCCGCAGTCCTCTCAACAGACTCGCTCGCGCAGTCGCGCAGAGACAGACCCAGCGTGACCGTGCGAATGTCCAGATGCTCCATCTCCGTCATCCGCACCGTCTGCAAAATTTCCGATTGTGTGTATTCCATAAATGGTAAATGGTGAATGGTAAATGGTGAATGGACAAACGGTGGGTCTATTTACCATTTACCATTTACTATTGACCATGCCTTTTCATCCGAGAACATGGCTGAAGACGAGCAGCACGATGAAGAACAGGAAGAGTGCGGCGGCGATGAGGACGAAGCGCAGGCTCGGATCATAAGCCGCTTCGTCCAGCACGACGTTTGAGGCGTGGCGCACTTTCTCAACGCGCGGCATCAGTTTTTCTTCGACCTTCTCGCGTGTCGCGGCAACGGCGCGTTGACGGCGCGTGCGCGTCTCTTCCTTCACACGCCTCTCGCCGTCTGCTCCGTCTCTCTTTTCCATTGAAGCAAAGGCTGCGGCGCGGTCTTCGTCTTTCAACTGCGCCTCTTCCGTTTTTGAAGAGACGATGCTTGAAGAAACTTCTCCATCCTTCTGCGCGTAGTTTTCAACCGGCGCACTAGACTCGCCCTCGATGCTTCCCAACTGCGCTTCGTTGAGTTCCGTAGTTTCTGCGACAGGCGCACTGCTCCTGTCAATCGCGCCGCCGCAATTCGGACAAAACGCCGCGTTGCCGCGAACGGCTGCGCCACAAACATGACAACGACGTGCTATTTCCATAAGAGCAGTTTTCAGTTTTCAGTTTTCGGTTTTCAGTTTCCAGCAAGCATCGGTTGAGCTTTTATCTGAAAACTGAAAACCGAAAACTGCTTTCAAATCCTGTGCATGGCGTTGAAGAGGTCTTCGCGTTGAGCGTAGATGCGAACGTGCAATCGCTCGCCCTCTTTGCGAAAACGATCTTTGAGCGCAGTAGCGGATTCGCGCGCGCGCGAGATGTTCGCAATGATGATCATGGCGAACTTGCCCTGCACGACTGTCTGGTTAATATCAACGATGCTGCAATCAGCTTCCGCCAGAACTTGCGAGACGCCCGCGACGATGCCCGGATGGTCCACGCCGAAGACAGAGATAATCAGTCGCTCGGCAGATCCTTCTGCGTGCGCTTCACGCTCGCGCGCAGTAGTTGCTGTTGTCGCACCGCCTCGACTGCTACTACTGCCCGCGCCATCCGTTTCGACGACAGGCTCAATCGCGCGGTAAACGTCCGTCACCAACTGCTCCACCATCTGCTCGTCCGCGCCCGCGCCGAGCCGCCCGTAAACAGCGCGCGTAATGCGATAAATCAACTCTTCGTTTGCCATTTGTCCGTTGTCCGTTGTCAATTGTCCGTTGTTCTGCAATCGTCAGTTGAATCTTCAGCACGTAACTTGCCGAACACAAACAATGGGCAACGGACAACGGACAACGGACGGCTTTTAAGTCAATTCACGCGCAGCCTCGCGCGCTTCTTCAGAGGGCGAGTCCTGTATATCCATGCGGTCAACGATGCCGACCACCGCTGCTTCGATAGACATATCCTGATTGCCGATGGCCGTGCGCGCGGCCTTGCCGTAAGCGCAGATCACAATCTCGCCAGTGCCTGCGCCGAGACGGTCTGCGACGACGACGATATTTTTGGTCGGCTCTTTATCCAGATCATACGGATGCACAATCAAAAAACGGACGCCTTCAAGATCAGGCGTCTTCTTCGTTGACCAGACTGTGCCGACTACTTTTCCGAGAAACATCTTTTTCGCGTCTATCTTAAATAGCTTACGCAACTGTCAAACGCTGGTTTGCCAACCGCGTAAAGGTTTTGTTTAGCTGCTGCTCAAGCTCGCTATCACCCGAATGTTCTAAAACAATTCTGACCAGAGCTTCATCAGGATAGCGGTGCGGATTGTCGCGCAACAGTGCTAATAAAAAATCGCTGAGGCGATGCTGAATTTCGTTGATGCGCCGAACTCGCTGCGGGTTAGTCAAATCGTTCCCGCCGACTTCATAACTGTCGCGCGCAACAGTGGTCAACTCGTGCATCAAGTGCGCGAGAAACTCCTCCTTCTCCTTGAGAGAGTAAGATGAGAAAACAGCAATAGCTTCGTCAACAGTCATTTCTCTTGCTTTGGTCAGACAATTTCGCGTTCCAGTTTGTTTACTTCAAAGCCTCGCTCCTCAAGAATCTTGATGCGAATGTTGCCGTTAAGAATTCTTCCGTCAGGTTTAACTTTCAACGCTTCTATCCTTCCTGAGCGCAAAGATTCGACAATCTCTTCTGTGCTTCGTTGCCGCCAATACTGTAGCGAGAAGCGACTGACGCCCTTCTCCAAAGTCTCGTCCGCGTGAATGCGTTGAAGCGGTGGCTGACTTTCTTCATTCACGTCTGAATCGCTTTACGCTTTAGCAAACACTTCCGCAGGCTCGCCTATGTCACGCGCGGAGGGCGTGATGATGGTGCGCGCGTTGACGTAGATTTTTTCGCCTTTCTGGATGGCGCGGCGCACGTCGTCTTCGCTGACGAAATCCACGGCCTTGCGGCTGTTGCCGTTGGTCGCTGACGGC
>JBAWGU010000575.1:0-2969 GCA_049593215.1 Pyrinomonadaceae bacterium | reverse complement strand
TATCCTGTCTATCCTGTCCATCCCTGTTAATTTATTGATTGATGAATAGAGGGAAACGATGAAAAGCCTGCTAACCTTCATACTGATACTGAGCCTGTACGTTTGCTCTCTGGCGCAGACCAGCGCGCATAGGAGTTCTGCGATGAGTTTGCCTGTCGGCTACTGGCCTGCGGAAAAGAGTCAGGCGTTAATTGAGAAGACGCAGACGGTGCGCCTCGCGCCTGACCTCTCACACTTGAGCGAAGGCGAGCAAAGGGCTGTTGCTAAACTCCTCGAAGTTGGAAAAATCTTTCAGGACATTTACGAGCAGCAGCGTCACTCTCAGTCGCTTGTCGCATATCGCAATCTACTGCAACTGGATCGTCAAACAGGTTCGCGCACCGCAACTCAAAATCTACTCATGCTCTATCGCCTCTTTCAAGGACCAATCGGCGTGACGCTTGAGAACAAGCGCGAGCCGTTCCTGCCCGTAGAGATGTCGCCGCCCGGACATAACATGTACCCGTGGGGCATCACTAAAGAAGAGGTCGAGGCGTTCATCTCAACGCACGCGGAGGAGCGCAATTCCATTCTTGATCTGCGCACGGTCGTGCGCCGCGCCAGCGCAGAAAACCTGCGACGCGACCTCGGCAAACTGCGACAGTATCCCGCGCTCAACACTTTGCATCCGGGGCTGCAAAAGAAATTGGAAGGGATGCTCGCGCGCCCCAACGCGAAAACGCTATACGCCGTGCCTTACTCTCTGGCCTTTGCGGATGAGCTAATGAGAGCGCACGCGCTCTTAAACGAGGCCGCCGATGCTGTCGGGAAGTCGGACGAAGAATTTGCCGGATACCTGCGCAATCGCAGCCGCGATCTGTTGTCGGATGATTACGAGTCGGGCGACGCCGCGTGGGTCACGGGCCACTTCAAAAACCTGAACGCGCAGATCGGGTCATACGAGACTTATGACGACGAACTCTACGGCGTCAAGTCTTCCTTTGCCTTCAGCCTCCTCAGCACGCGGCGGCAGGAGACGGATGATCTGCGCCGCGCCATGCAAGGCTTGCAGGCTCTCGAAGATTCGCTTCCCTATAAAAATCACAAGAAGATAAAAGAGGACATTCCTGTCGGCGTCTATGACGTGGTGGCGGATTTCGGACAGGCGCGCGGCGGTAACACTGCGACTATCCTTCCGAACGAAAATTATCTGGCGAGGCGTTACGGGCGCACCATCCTTTTGCGCTCAAACATCATGCGCAACCCTGAGATATTCGAGAGCACGGGCCACGCATGGGAGACTGCTGTCGCGCCCGCGCACAAAACGGACCTCACTTCGGACGGAAATTTCTATCGCACGCTCTGGCACGAGGTCGGGCACTATCTTGGCGTTGATGCGACCAAAAACGGTCAGGAGCTTGGAGTCGCTTTGCAGGATGATTCGGACTTGCTCGAAGAGATGAAGGCGGATTTGGTCTCGCTCTTTGTCGCCGAAGCGTTGCAGAAGCAGGGCTACTACACGACCGCTCAACTACGCTCCGTCTATGCGAGCGGCATCAACCGCGTCTTGCAGAACAACAAGCCGCGCCGCGATCAGGCTTACAACACAATGCAGCTCATGCAGTGGAACTTCTTTCTGGAGAACGGGCTGCTCGGCTTTGACTCTCAGACGCAGAAGCTGACGATTCATTACCACAAGTATCATGAAGTGGTGGGCAAGCTGCTGGCAAAAGTTTTAGAGGTGCAGTATGAAGGCGACAAGGCTGCGGCTGATCGTTTCATAGAGCAATACACAAAATGGGACGAGACACTGCACGGGGCCATTGCGAAAAATATTCGCGCGCAGCAGCAATATCGTTTTCGCGTGTTCAAGTATGCCGCGATGGGCGAATGACTTGAGCGGTGAACAAAATAAAAGAGGAACGGTTGCGCTCTCCCCTTCGCAACCGTTCCTCTTTTCACGGTCGCTCTTGATAGAGTGACCGAACCCGATGCCGCGTGCCTGCCTTAGTAGCGGCGATCCTTATTTCTAATCTTGTAGGTGTAAACAGCCGCGCCTCCGCCTCCGGCAATCGCGCCGATGATCGCGCCTTTCTTGCCGCCGATGACGCCGCCTAGAACTGCTCCGGCAAGTGCGCCGCCCGCCGTCGTAATCTTGTCGCGGTGCTTGTCCCAGATGGAGCGGTTATCTTCGTATTGATCGTAATAAACGTTGCGCGAATTATCGTAGCGCGTCCTATCGTAACGTCGCTGCTGCTGCTGCGTTGCATAGGAAGTATTTCTGGACCTATTTCTTCGTGTCTGCGCTCCTGCGGGAACTGCTGCCACAATCAGGAGAACCAATAACATTGATGTCGCAAAAATTTTTTTCATCTCAACCCTCCGCCGTAAGGTAGAGCAACAGCCATGCCACTATCTCTCATCAATGAGCGACGCGCGCTGCCGCACAGATTAATTAGAGATTTCCGTTTGAAGTTTAAGATTGAACCTCGCCGCATCAACTAAGGAGCGTGCTAATATGCTCGAAACAGTCACCCCTGTGCGCCTTTTGGGATATGTTTATCGGAGGAGCATCGGCGAGCGCGCGTTTTTTAAGAAGTCTTCTCATCTTTAAGTTTCAAGGGAACGTCATGGATAGGATACTGGACGACATCGAAATCAGAATTGTCGGCTCGCTCATCGAAAAGCAGTTGGCGACGCCGGACTATTACCCGCTCACCATGAACGCGCTGATACACGCCTGCAACCAAATCTCCAACCGCGACCCTGTGGTCTCATACGACGAGGCCGCCGTCACGCAGGCGATAGACAGTTTGCGGCAGAAGAATATCGTCTATATCTTTTACGGAAGCGACAGCCGCGTTCCGAAGTACAAGCAGATGTTTGCGGAACTCTTCCATTTAAGTCCGCAGGAGACGGCCCTGATGTGCGTGTTGATGTTGAGAGGGCCGCAGACGGTCGGTGAGTTGAGAGGAAGAACTGCGCGGCTC
>JBAWGU010000574.1:0-9482 GCA_049593215.1 Pyrinomonadaceae bacterium | reverse complement strand
CTCAATTGCAATTCGCTATAGGTTTTACACTTAAAAGATCACCGCGAGAGACGTTCTGCCTTAACTCTGGCGCAACTTTCGACAAATAAATTGAATTTACCTGACCTCCATTATGAACGAGTAAGTTGCGCCGTTGATATATCTCAAGCAATTTATCCTTGACTGGATCAATATATCCCATTGAAAGCTTTACGCGCTCTTTAAGAAATTTAATCCACTCTTCCAAGCTGTCTCTTAAAATATTCTCGACCTTCGACTCTATCAAATACTTTTTAGCATCTTCAATTGAGCCGATAGATTTGAGTTCATCTAGGCTAAAGAACTTAACATCTGAACCCACAGCACCGGGGAATTGTTCAAAATAGAAATGTAGTAACTGCGATAAGAACAATTCAACTGTACTTGTAAGAGTGATGAGGGAGCTTTTGTAAAGTAACTCTTTCTGTTTTTCAGTTTTAAAGTAGATTTGCTGGATATTATCTGATGCTTCAACAATGTTAAGAGATAATCCAAATTCAATATGTCCTTTGCCCGTCTCGTCCTTTTTCCTTTGGAGCGTAAAGTCAAACCCAAGCAATTCCCTTAGTTCTTTATCAGGCTCAGTATCGAGCGATTTACCAATGAGTTCATCTCTTTTCTCCTGCGGCATACTGCCAAGAACGCTCTGTAGCTTTTCAACTCGTTTGATTAACTCAGGTTCTTTGGTGTTGAGAATTCTCGTTGTGTGTTCCTCTAATAATAGCTTTATTGAGTCTGCAAAATCCCGAAGCGCATCTATGTTTTCTACGTAGCTTAAAATCATGTCCTTGAGCATAGTTATTAGCTCCTCTTGAAATATAAAGTACGACCTTCATCATACGTTGCTGCTTAAAATTTAACTATACTCTTCTCTAGGTCAAAATAACGACATCTAACTACCGATTAAGCGGAAAGCCCTCTCGGTAATATACTGAATCTGCGTATGAAGCGGACAGCAACCTTACTAATATTACAAATACGCATATCATCAGGGTCGTTTCCACTTAATATTGCTTTCACTGCCGAACTTTCAGGCTTACGAATTTTTGATTGGTCTTGAGAATTAAACTGCCAAAAGTTTATCCGATTACAGACACGCGCCTTTCGAGTCTGTCCCACGCCGAGCAAGTGATGCGTCTGAGCGATGGGGGGGCGTCGTTCGTCCAACTGCGCGAAAAGCTTCTCTCACCGCGTGAGTTTTACAGGGAGGCTGAAGAGGCTTTGCGTGTGGCGCGTGAGCGTGGGGTGCGGGTCATTGTTAATGACAGAGTTGATATTGCGCTCGCGCTTGGGGCGGACGGGGCGCATGTGGGACAGGATGATCTTGCGCCGGAGGCTGCGCGGCGTGTGTTAGGTGAAGAAGCTATCGTGGGTTTCTCAACACATAATATAGAGCAGGCGATGGAGGCTGCGCGTCTTTCTGTTGATTACATAGCTATCGGGCCAATCTTCGCCACTTCTTCTAAAGAGGATCCTGACGCGGTTGTTGGGCTGGACGGGTTGCGCCGTGTGCGTGAGGCAATTAAGGATTTGCCGCTCGTTGCCATCGGGGGCATTACGCGTGAGAATGCGCGGGAAGTTCTTGCTGCCGGGGCGGATTCTGTGGCGGTTATCAGTGCGCTGCTTGCTGAGCCTGCGGAGATAGAGGAAAGAACTCGCGCCTTCTTTGCTTCTCTGTAAAAATTGCTTCCGCTTGAGCTAATCTGCATAAAACCTGAGCAATTAAGGTGATAAACAAATTTTTCTTGCGTTTAGCCTGCTAATACGCGACAATCTCTGTGCGGCTCGGATGCGGCCTTCCGAAGCACGCGCGCCTCGTTCCGATTCTTCAACTGTTGGCTGTCCCTCTTCGGTCTCAAGCCTTCTTCCAAAAGTCCACTCATGGAGCGCCTAAAAGCATGAGTTTCTTCGATCTTCCGCCCGTAATCGAGCGCATGTTGATGGTCTCTGACAAGATCAGCGACCTGAATTTCTCTGTCGGCCAGGTGCCGCAGGTAGAGGTGAACGGAAAGCTGATGCCCGTTCAACCGCTCGGCCTGCAAAAGCTGACGCCGTACCAGACTGAGATCATTGCCATGACGCTGATGCACGGTCATCCAGATGCAGTCGAGCGTTTGATTCAAACAGGCACGGCGGATTTGAGCTACAGCCTTCCGTCGCGCGCGCGTTTTCGCGTCAACATCTTTCAGCAGCGCAGCGTCTATTCGATAGTCATGCGCGTCATCCCGACGGACATTCCGAGTCTCAGGACTTTGAACCTGCCAACGCAGCTTGAAGAGATTGCAGAGATGCGCAACGGCATTGTCCTGTTGACTGGTCCAACGGGTTCCGGCAAAAGCTCCACGCTCGCCGCGCTTATTGACATCATCAACGAGACGAAGCATTACCACGTCGTCACGATTGAAGACCCGATTGAGTACCTGCATCATCACAAAAATTCTACGATCAACCAGCGCGAAGTCGGTCACGACACAAAAGATTTTCCGTCAGCATTGCGCGCAGCATTGAGACAGGCTCCGAAGGTGATTCTGATTGGGGAGATGCGCGACTACGAGACGACGGAGATTGCGCTCGAAGCGGCGGAGACGGGTCACCTTGTGCTCTCAACGCTGCACACGATTGACGCTTCCAAAACCGTTGACCGTATCATCGGCCTCTATCCGAAGAACGAAGAGCAGGTGATTCGCACGCGTCTCGCGCAGACTTTCCGCTACATCGTTTCGCAGCGTTTGATTCCGCGCGCAGATGGACGCGGGCGCATCGCTGCCGTAGAGATTCTCAGGTCCAGCCCGCGCACCCGCGAGTACATAGAGATTGGCGAAGAGGAAGGCAAGTCTCTGCTCGATGCGATGAAAGACGGCAAGCTTGACGGGATGCAGGATTTCGACAGCGTGATTAGAAAGATGATTGAAGACAAGATCGTCACGCTCGAAGACGGACTGGCTTTCGCCACCAATCAAAACAATCTTCTGCTCGCGCTCAAAGGTCTCTCGTCTTCGGAAGATTTCCTGCGCGCAGAAGCAGCCACAGCAGCAGGCAAACCCCTTAACCCATTCTCAGAAGCTGGCTCCATGCTCAGCATGATTGAATGAAACAGTTTTCGGTTTTCAGTTTTCAGAAAAAGCGCAACGGCCTGTTTCTGAAACTGAAAACCGAAAACCGAAAACTGAAAACTATGATTATCGTCTGCTCTCAATGTTCGACGCGCTTACAGTTGGAGGATGCGAAGATTCCTGTGCGCGCGTTCACTATTCGCTGTCCGAAGTGCAATCACAACATCAACGCTCAGCCGCCCGCAGGGATGGCGGATCGCAGCGCAATGGCTGTCGGCAATTCGCCTTCGACGGAACACTTGCGCTTTGAGCGGCCCGTTCCGGCTCCCGCGTTCAAGCTCGTCTCAGACGGCGAAGAAACGGTTGCAGAAGGTGTCGAGTCGAATGAGTTGTTAAGCATGATGAAGATGCTGCTGCATCGCGGGTCGCCTGCTTCGGGTAAGCAGGTGAGTCAGGCGCGGCCCGCCTGGGACCAACGCCGCGTGCTGGTGTGCGTGACGCCCGCTCATGCAGAGACGATTGCTCGCGCTCTGACTGAGCAGGGCTATCAGGTTTTTGTGGCAGAGAACACGACGCAGGCTGTCGAGCGTATGCGCGAAGAGAGAATGGATGTGGTCATCCTGGACCCTGAGTTTGACCCTGTAGAGCAGGGCGCGGCCTTTGTCACGCGCGAAGTCAACACGCTGCGCCCGGTTGAGCGTCGCCGTCTCTTCTTCATGCACCTCAACGCCTCAGTGCGCACGCTCGACTCGCACGCAGCTTTTCTACACAACGTGAATCTGGTGGTTAATCCGGTTGACATAGAGAGCCTGCCACTCGCGCTTGAGCGCGGGTTGAGGGAGTTCAACGAACTCTATCACGAACTCAACGATGCGATGAATCTACACGCGATTTGAGTGAGAGCAAAAGTTTTTAGCTAAGGACAAGCAGTAAAAGTTAGATAGAAGAAGCGGGGGCAAGCCCCTCTTCCTGACCTGCGAATCTGTTTAAGTTGAATCAATCAACTAAACCCTAGCGCAGTCTGGAAGGCGGGCTTGCCCCCGCTTCGGTTTCGGTCATTCAAGGTGGCCTTTTTCTTTTTTTAGCCGCTCTGTTTCAGGCGAAAAACCTCGAAAACCCCTGTATTTCAGGCACTTTTTACCTACTCAAGAATCGCTCAAGTATTTCTCAACCTCACTTTCTTATCCTGTATCCGTCACCACAGTTGCCCGGACTTTGAATCATTCAACAGCAAGGAACTTGAGTAGGAATTTCATGAGTCTTTCACGCCAGCATAAACGAATCGCAATAGTAGTTGAGCCGTTCAACTCTTTCCGCTTGAAGGCTCGCCGCAGTTTTTCGGTCCTCGCTCGCTTATCAACAGACACGACGACTCGGCCCCGCCGTAGAACAGTCGCCTTTATCACAGAGGAGAATTAAACGATGTCTCGCCAGCAGAAGATTAATCGTGCCGCTTCCATGAAATTGCATTTGAGAATTGCGCTCATCGTTACGCTCTGCGCTCTTGTCGCGTTAGCCATTACTTTATCAGGCTCAGCAGCCACGCCTTCGAGCGGCACGCTGACGCCTTCGAGCGGCCCGCTCACTTACACTTCAGGCCCGTTTGTGGTCCCGAATGAATCCGGGCAGGGCGGAGTCTTGAATCCCATCTGCGTGAGCGCGCAGGGGCAGATTTGCGACAACTACACTTTGACTGTGAACGCGGCGAGCATGGCTGCCACGAAAAATCTGCAAGTGCAGATTCAGTGGGCCAACACGGTGGCCGATTACGATCTCTATCTTTTGAATGGCAGCACGATTGTCGGCTCTTCTCACGGCACGAGCGACCCGGAAACTGTGATTGTTGATGTCCCGGCTGATAACACCGTCTACACTGTGCGAATAATTCCGACGACTCCTCTGGCAGATACTGTCACGGCGACCATCAGTCTTCCTGACAAGCCGCCCACGCCGCAGCAGGGAGCAGGCATTGAGCCACGCTATCAAAACTACGTCTCTCCTTCCGATCTGGGAAACTCTGCGGCAGAGCCTTCTATCGGCGTTGACTGGAATCCGAATGTCGCCAGCCTCCGGCACGATAAGGTGAACACGGGCGGCGTGGCTTTCTTTACGTCCGGCAATTCGGAGTTGCGCGTGAGCTTTGATGATGCGACTTCACCGGCGAAAGACGTTTGGGAAGATGTTTCGAGTCCATTTGTGGTCCAGAGCGTGCTCTCTGACCCAATCGGTTATGTTGATCATCAGACGGGGCGCGTGTTTCAGTTGAACCTGATTGGCGGGCAGGGCAATAGCTTCATGGCCTACTCTGATGACGACGGCAACTCAACTCACCCCGCGCAGGGCGGCGGCGTGCTACAGGGCTACGACCACGAAACTTTAGGCGGTGGTCCATTCGCACCGGGCACGCCTCCGCACTCTTATCCGAACGCCGTTTACTATTGTTCGCAGAGCGGCGTTGATGCAGAGTGCTCGCTCAGTCTTGACGGCGGGCAGACTTTCGGGCCGGGCGTTCCAATCTTTCAAAATGTCGTGCAATGCACGGGCGGCATTCACGGCCACGTCAAAGTCGCGCCTGACGGCACGGTCTATGTTCCAAACGCTTCATGCGGCGCGGGCGCAACCGTCACGGTCTCGCGCGATGGCGGCATCACATGGAACTCTTTCTCAGTGCCCGGCTCGACGGGCAGCCTCGATCCATCTGTCGCTGTTGGTCTCAACAACAGCGGCAAGCCCGCAAATCAGGAGAGCAACACGCTCTACATCACATGGGTCAACGGCGACGGCCATCCGTTCGCCGCCGTCTCGCGTGATCGCGGGCAGACGTGGACCAATATTCAAGATGTCGGCGCACGCTTCGGTATCCAAAATTCAAATTTCGTTATCTCCACTGCCGGCGATGACAACCGCGCGTCCGTTGGTTTCTTAGGCACGCCGACAGGCGGCAACAGCAACGACGCCGCAACCTTCAAAGGCATCTGGCATCTCTACGTCGCCACGACATATGACGGCGGCAACAGTTGGACCACCGTTGACGCGACGCCGAACGATCCTGTTCAGGTTGGCTCGATGTGTACAAGCGGTGTGAGCTGCGGCAGTGATCGCAACCTGCTCGACTTCAACGACATGGCTGTTGACAAAGAAGGCCGCGTGATTATCGCTTATGCAGATGGCTGTCTCGCGCCTTCTTGTATAGCTTCTTCTCCGGTGACGGCATCGCGCGCTGACAAAGCGACGATTGCGAGACAGTCAGGAGGCCGTCGCCTCTTTGCCGCAAACGATCCGCAAGAGCCTGCTGCTCCCGCCGCGCCTTTCCTCGTCTCCGCGACGCGTATCACGCAGGGCGTTGATGTGAAGTGGAACGCGCCGGATAACGGCGGCTCGCCCATCACGGGCTACAACATTCTTCGCGGCACAGCGAGCGGCGGCGAGACTCTGCTCGCAACAGTTGACGCGTCGAAGACCACTTACATAGACACCAACGCTAATTCAAGCACTAACTATTTTTACAAAGTGGCTGCAACGAACAACTCCGGCACAGGCCAGAACTCAAATGAAGTCAGCTTGAGCGTAGTCACGTCAGGCGGCAATCCCTGCTCGGTGCCGGGCGTGCCTGTCGTGACGGATGCTTCAGGGGACCAGACGATTTTAGGCGGCGTCTCGACTGCGCCCATCAACTCGCAACTCGATATTCAATCGGCTTCGGTTGCCGAACCCGCGCAATCGGATGGTGTTGCTCGTCTGGTCTTTACGATCAAGGTGGACAACTTGAACCCGACGGCTCTGCCCAACGGTCAATGGGAAGTCAGCTTCACCACGCCGGACGGCAACCAGCATTTTGTGAGCATGGACACGTTCGGCGCGACGCCGCTCTACCAGTACGGCCATTTGGAAGACGACCCGAACACAGGGATTCCGAGCATCGTGGTTGACGGCGACGCTGACTCAGGCACGTTCAGCACGGACGGCACAATCAGCATCACCGTCTCGAACAGCAAGCTTGGAGCGCCCAAAGCTGGCGATACTCTATCCGCGTACTCTGCCAACACAGGTTTCCTGCTCGGCGCAGTTGTCGGATTAGTAACGCCGATTGACGGCACAGGCTTGAGCGGCTATACGCTCGTCGGCAACGCATTCTGCGCGAACCCGTCGCCGACTCCGACGCCGACAGCAACACCCACACCGAGCGGATCGCCAACGCCGACACCAACGCCCGGCAATGGTCCAACTTGCACGCCGCCGGGAACAAAGGTTGTTGACGATCCTGCTAACGATCAAACAGGCGCGCAGGCCGGACAGAACAAGTCGCTGGACATGCTTTCAGTCTCAGTGGCAGAGCCTGCGGCTTTGGACGGTAACGGCAATCGCGTTGACAAGTTGACGTTCACAGTCAAAGCGGCAGATCTCTCCGTCTTGCCCGCGAATGGAATCTGGAGAGCGTTCTTCATCTACACTCCTGCGGGCGGCGCGGCGACGACGTATCACGTCAGCATGTTGACCGATGCCAGCAAGAACCCGACCTACATCTATGGTCATACGACGACAGGCGTGACGACTGACGGCAACGCGGAGGCTGGCAGCTACAACGCGAGCACAGGCGAGATCGTCATCACCATCTCCAACAGCAAGGTCGGCGGCATGAAGGCTGGCGACACGATCACAGTTTACGGTGATTCGAGAATCAGCACGGGCGTGGTCTTCGCTCCCGTTGATTCGACAAGTCAGGTAAGTTACAAACTCGTCGGCAGCAGCAACTGCACTCCGCCTGCGACGCCGACACCGACGCCCGTGCCGACACCTTCGCCGCTTGGCGCAGCCCTACCGCGCTATCAAGTCTTCACGCCGCCCAACGGCAGCGGACTCGGCTTGAATTCGGGCGAGCCTTCAATCGGCGCAAATTGGAAGACGGGCAAAGTCTTCTTCCAATCCGACGTGCAGACTTTGCGCGCGAGCTTTGACGACACCTGCCCGTCGCTATCGAAAGCGGTATGGGAGAATAAGTCTCCCGCCACTTCGCAGGTTGATAGCGATCCGATTCTCTTTACGGACAGCAGGACAGGCCACACGGTTGTCTCCATGCTCTTACTGCTTTCAGGCCAGAGCGAATCGTCCGTGACGGATATGGACGGCGACGTGTGGGTTCCGAGTCAGGGCAGCGGCATGACTTCGGGGATAGATCATCAAACGGTTGGCGGTGGACCTTTCCACCTGCCTGTGCCTGCCGGTGCATCAGTGCCGGATGCTGTTTACTACTGTTCGCAAGAGGGCTTGAGCGTCAACGGCGGCGGCTATGCCAACTGCGCTTTGAGCATCAACGGCGGCGTCACTTATGGACCAGCCGTGCCAATCTACGGTCTGGGCCAGTGCGACGGCCTGCACGGTCACATCAAGGTCGCGCCGGATGGCACGGCCTATGTGCCGAACATCTCCTGCGGCGGCAAGGCTGCTGTTATCTATTCGACTGACAACGGCGTGACATGGCAAGCTTCCGGCGACCCGTTCAGCAGTTCGCCCGGAAGAAGCAGCGACCCATCGGTCGGCATCGGGAGCGGCGGCACAGTCTATTTCGGTTACGTCAATGCGGACGGACATCCGCGTGCCGCAGTGCTTCGCACAGCCGCAGACGGGACCAAGACATGGACGGACGATCAAGACATCGGCGCGGCGTTCGGCATTAAGAACACAGCGTTTCCGGCTGCCGTCGCCGGTGATGATGATCGCGCGGCGATAGCATTTCTCGGATCAACCGCCGCAGGCGATTATCAGGATGTGAAGTTTGCGGGCGTGTGGCATCTCTACATCGCGCACACGTTCGATGGCGGCAAGACCTGGACCACCGTTGATGCGACGCCGAACGATCCTGTACAGCGCGGCGGCATCTGGCTCGGCGGCGGCTCGCAAATTCATCGCAACCTTTTAGACTTCATGGATGCGACTGTGGACAGGCAGGGCCGCGTGCTGGTGGGTTACGCAGACGGCTGCACAGGTTCCTGCATTGACGCTCCGTCAAATGCTCTTGGCAACTCTTACACCGCGCTCGCTTCAATCGCACGCGAGAGCGGCGGCAAGAGATTGTTTCAGGAATTCGATCCGAAGACATTTACGGCGACCGCGCCTGCTGCGCCTTCATTCTCCGCGACGAAAGACAACGCGGGCGTTCACTTGCGTTGGACTGAGCCGGACAACGGAGGCTCTGCGATTACGGGTTACAGGATTTATCGCACCAACGGCACGACAACTCTACTCGGTTCGGTCGGCGGCAACGCGCGCTCATACGATGACCCGAACCTTCCGGGTGTGGGTGATCGGTTCTACGTGACGGCGCTCAACTCTACGGGTGAGAGCGCGTCGTGCGGCAACACCGGCATGTCGCCTGTTGATGCGATGGACGCCTGCAACGCTCCGGGCGTGCAG
>JBAWGU010000573.1:0-2238 GCA_049593215.1 Pyrinomonadaceae bacterium | reverse complement strand
GAGTGTAGCTAAAGGCTCTCATGTTCTTCGCCTGAGTTCGTCTTCTTTCGCGGCTCGCTCGTTGTCTGCGCTCTTTTGCGCGCTTCTTCTCTTCATCCTATTTATTTCAGCGACAAAAAATGTTTCGGCGCAGCAGCCGTCTCCGTCACCTGCTCCATCGCCGCGCGTGCCGCCCGCAGGGACCACGACGCAACAGCAGCAACAACAGCAGCAGCAACCCGGCGCGCAGCCTTCGCCCACGCAGCTTCCGCCGAACGCTCCCGGCTCCGTCATGCGTCCGGACAACGAGGCGCAGCAAAGCGTTCAACCGCAAACAGGACCACAACAGGAGCGGCAGCAGACCACGCCCAACACTCAGGGGCCGCGCGACATCACGCCGCAAACGCCGGGACAGCCCAACCCTTCAACCACTCTGCCGACCATAGTGAACCCTGTCGGGACCACCGGGCCGCAGCAGAACAATCAGGTAGTGACACCTGCAAACGCCAACACGCAGACAGGCGTGCAGCAAACTCCGGGTCAGAACATTGGCGTCTCAGGCGGCATCGCTCCCGCCGAACTCCCGCAAGAGCCGCCGCCCATCTCGCCCAACTTTCAAGCTCCCACGCGCCCTCTGCCCTCTGCCGAGCGCGTCGGTGTGAACGTGGCGGACCAGTTGCCGCTCGCTCTGAACGATGCCATTCGCATGGCTCTCAAGAACAGCAACGACATTGACCAGTCGCGCATAGACGTTCAGATTGCCGAATACAATTTGAGAGCGGCGCGCGGCATCTACGACCCGCTGATTGCATCCGAGAGCTACTACGAGCGGCGCACGACGCCGACGGCTTCGACTATCGGCGGCGGCGGCGCAAGCGGCTCTGTCACGCAAACAGACGCGACAGGCTCGGCGAGTCTGACAGGCTTCTCTCCGTGGGCGGGTGGCAATTACGAGTTGGATTTTTCTTCGACGCGGCTCACGACCACCAACCAGAACACCACGCTCAACCCGCAATTTCCGACAGCCTTCACCTTCACCTACGCGCAACCGCTCTTACGCGGTCTTCGCTTCGACAACAACCGCCGCCAGATTGAGATTGCCAAAAAAAATCTCTCGCTCACGGACGCGCAGTTTCGCCAGCGCGCCATTGATGTTATTACGCAGGTCGAGCAAGCCTACTGGGATTTAGCCTTCGCGCTCAGAAACCTACAGGTCCAGATTGACGCGGTGAAGCAGGCGCGCATTCAGGTCGAGAGCAATCAACGCCTTGTCGAAAAGGGCGTTCTCGCTCCGATTGATATTGTGGCGGCGACAACGCAGGTGACAACTTTCGAGCAGAACGTCTATACGGCGCAGCAGGATGTAACAACGGCTGAGAACACTTTGAAGACGCTGATTCTGCCTGAGCGCACAGAGACGATATGGTCGCGCGCCATCACGCCTATCACGCCTGTTAATCTGGAAGCTCCGCGCGTTCCTCTTGAGCAGGCAGTCAAGGCCGCGCTGCAAAATCGTCAAGACCTCGCGCAACTGAAAACGAACGCGGACATCAACCAGATCAACGTTCGTTACTACCGCGACCTGACGAAACCGCAAGTTGATCTGGTCGGCACATACACTTCCGCCGGACTTGCTGGCACGTTTATTCCCAGAACATCGACGGGCCAGAGCACAACTTCGATTCTCACAGATCGCGTCAACATTCTCTCCGCGCTCGCAGGTCTTCCGCCGCTAGATATAACGACGACGACATCATCTGTCGCGCCCAATCTCGTTGGCGGCTACACTCAATCGCTGAGGAATCTGATTGACCAGAACTATCCGACGGCGCGCGTCGGCGTCCGTATCTCGCTGCCGCTCAGGAATCGCACCGCCGAAGCGAACTTGGGAGGAGCACTCGCGCTAGGCAATCGCATCACTGACCAGCTTAAACAGGCAGAGCAACTCATCGAAGCAGACGTGCGCAACTCTCTTCAAGCCGTGCGCTCTGGTGAAGCGCGTCTGGCATCTGCGGCAGCCGCGCGCTCTTCTGCGGAGCAACAGTACGCGAGCGAGCAGAGACAATTTCGCGCGGGCACGACGACAGTCTTTCTGGTCTTGCAGCGTCAGACAGACCTGCTTGCGGCGCGTGCGCGCGAGCTACAGGCGCAGACAGATCTCAACAAGGCCATCGCTCAACTTCAACGCTCAACCGGCAGCACGCTCGAAGCCAACAACGTCGCCATACGCACTGACACGCGCGAGCTTGAGCAACGCCC
>JBAWGU010000572.1:0-6762 GCA_049593215.1 Pyrinomonadaceae bacterium | reverse complement strand
GGGTTCCACTTTTCTCAGAAGGGAATAAAACGACGCGGGGCAAGAGCAAGATAGACGCGGCCCACACCTTCGGTGCAGGCCACACTTCAAACCTATCATTGGCCGCGAGGCAGCGTCAAGAAAATTTTCCATCTTAGATTTTGAATTGGCGAAAGAAGGAATTAACAGGGATGGACAGGATAGACAGGATAAAAGAGATTGATTCATTGGTTCATTGATTCATTTACTCATTGAATCAATGAACCAATGAGACAATGAGTAAATTCTTTTCTTCATCCTGTTCATCCTGTCCATCCCTGTTAATTTTTATATCTTTGAAGCCACTACTTTTGATTATTGAGCGTCACGTCATCACCTGTCCCGGCTTTGCCGTCTGCGCCGTTTGAGCGCAGCGTGAAGCCCTGTCGCGTGCCTTCGTAATTGTATGGATTGTGCCACGGGTCTATGCGAATGATGCGTGCGAGGTAGCGCGGGTTGAGTTGGTCAACGAGCACGCCAGCGTCTTTCGCTTCAACATAAAAGCCGCGCTCTCGTCGGAAGGCTTCGAGCGCGGTTGCCATTGTCTCAAGCTCTGCGCGAGCGCGTTCGGCCTTCTCCGCGTTGACTGCGCGCACAATCATGTCAACGTCTTCCCAACGGTTGTTGCCGGTCCTGATTTCTGCGACGCGCCACTTTCCATCATCGCCTTTCACAAAGCGAAATGCTGTTTCGACCTGCGCCACGACCACTGCGGACGAGCCGAGCGGCGAAACCTCTTTGACGCGCACGGCGTCCGAAGGCAATTCGATTCCGGCAAGGTGCGCGATTAACTTGCGCGCCTCCTTCGCATCAAGTTCGCCTTTGGCATGAGCGATGAAGAGCGAAGAGATAATTAAGGACAGGATAAGCAGGCACAAGAGTTTGCAGAGTTTCATGGCAGAGAGTTCCTTTAATGAACTTCAAAGTTGATGTCGGAAGCGTTCTTGCCAAACATCGCTTTGACGCGAATGTAGCGGAGTTTCCTGACAGAAATATCAAAGCGCGCGCCGCCGTCTGTAAACTTTTCAAAAGGCAGGCTCACGGTCTTGCCCGCCGGAATGTCGCCGACAAAGGTCTCGAAATTTCCGTTGAGATAGACTGTGACTTTCGGGTAGTTGAAAGAATCTTTATTCGTCACCTCGACGCCGGAAGTCGTAGCCTTAATGCCCGGCCTGATTTCCTTGTAACGCTCGTCCTCCGGCACGCAGGAAGATGCGCAGAGTAGCAAGCCGATGAGCAGCAAAATGCAAGGATGAAGGATGAGGGATGAAGGATGAAAGCGAGATTGCTCAACTTGAATCATCACACTTTCATCCTTCCGCCTTCATCCTTCATCCTTGCTCTTTTAGACTTCTACCGCACGATTGCTCTCGTCTGCGCGTGCGACGAGTTCTGCGGCGAGCGTGATGGCAGCGACCATGCTCGAATGCTCGGCGATGCCTTTGCCAGCGATGTCAAAGGCCGTGCCGTGATCTACGGACGTGCGTATGAACGGGAGGCCGAGGGTGACGTTGACGGCTTCGCCGAACGAGAGACACTTGACGGGAATCATCGCCTGATCGTGATAGCAGGCGATGACCGCATCAAACTCTCCGCGCGAGGCGCGCAGGAAAACCGTATCAGCAGAGAAAGGCCCGCTCACGTTCATCCCGTCTCTGCCATGTGAAGCTTCAACGGCGGGCACGATCTCTGCCGCTTCCTCTACGCCGAAGAGTCCACCCTCCGCGCCGTGCGGGTTCAAGGCGGCGACGGCCAGACGCGGCTTCTCTATGCCCCAACGCTTCAACTCGCGGTGCGTGAGACTGATGACTCTCATCAGACGGTCGCGTTCGACCATCCGAATGGCATCTGCAAGTGGAACGTGCGTTGAGAGCAGAGAGATGCGCAGGTTGGCCGCGACAAAAGCCATTGCGTACTCTTCCGTGCTCGTGAGGTGCGCAAGAAATTCCGTGTGGCCCGGAAAGCTGTAGCCGCCTAGAAAGAGTGCACGTTTATTTATCGGCGCGGTCGCAATCGCGTCAATGCTTCCGGCGGCGCAAAGCTCTACGGCTGCTTCGATGTACTGCGCCGCCGCCTTGCCAGCCACGCCCGATTCTATCCCCGGCTCGATGTGGCCGTTGATGTTATCCAGATGATAGATGACAGGGCTGTCCGGTTTTTCAGGCAGAGTCTCGCCGCGTCGCACAATGTCGTAGCCGCAAATCAGATCGAGCGTGCGCGCCGTGTGCGCGAGGAGCTGCGCGTCGCCGATGATGATCGGCACGCAGATGCGCCGCACGTCTTCTTCGGCCACAGCCTTGAGGACCACTTCGGGACCAATGCCCGCAGGGTCTCCCATCGTCACGCCAATGCGAGGCAGGCGACGGCGTGAGCGCGAGCCAGCGTGCGTTGAGTTGTGAGACAACTCTGACATGGTTCGTCTCGGAGAGAATACGGAAACGGCGATGAGGCTTAAACGTTACCTGACTGCCATAAAGCTGGAACTTCGGGCCGCTACTTTTCGGATGAGACTTCGGTCTCTTTTTTGCCGTTGCGCTCTTCGGACTTGTACATGTATTTGATGTTGTGCTTGAGCAAGAGCAGATTGGGCAAGGTCTTGCGATTGACCTTGAGAGCGTTCTTGTCGTACCACTCGATGGTCCCCTCTACCTCTTCGCCGTCCTGAAGGACAATGACCATCACCGTGTGCGCGTCAATCTGCTTCTTGTAGTAGAAGATTTCTGCGCTCGTTTCCGACGGCGGCGGCGTGCGCTTGCGCACCTGCACGGCGGCTGATTGCGCTGCGGATGATTGCTGTGCGGGGCGTGGTCCGCCGTCGCTACTGCTGCTACTGCGCGACGGTGCGCCGTTCGTTTGTTCTCGCTGCGGAGCGTATGTGCGCTTCGCTTTGACATCTGCCAATGTGGTCCTGATTAATTTCCGGTTCACTGTGATTTTTTACCTCCACTGTTCAAGCGTGGGATATTTTGGTTTCAACGTCCTCGCGCGCTGGTTCTGAACAAAAAGCACGCGCGTCTGGGCATGGACGCCCAACCGTTTTACAACTCTCGCAGGCTGCGGCCATTCGAGGAGAGAATAGGTTTTAACCCGTCATGGAAATCCTGTTAAGGAATGCGCGACATGCTACACGACTGAAAGGAAAAAGGCAAAGAGAAGAAGACAAAATTTTATTGGTCCCAGTGAGAAGCCAGTAGCCAGTAGAACTAGCTCGCTGCTTTTCTACTGGCTACTGGCTTCTTACTACTGACTTCTGTTTTAGTCCGCTTTCTTGCGAATGAATGTCGGCACATCCAGATCGTCTGTGCGCGACGGGTTCATCGACGGGCGCGTCAGATCGTCTGCGGGACGCTGCGTGTAGCGCGAGGGCGTCGCTGGCAGAGCCGCGTTTGAATGCGAGCCTGCATCGGCAGACTCTTTATCAAAACCTGTGGCGATGACAGTGATCTTCATCTCGTCGCGCAAAGATTCATCAATCACCGCGCCGAAGATGATGTTGGCGTCTTCGTCCGCCGCCTCGCGTATGATCGAAGATGCTTCGTTGACTTCGTAGAGCGTCAGGTCTGGGCCACCCGTGATGTTGATGAGCACGCCTTTCGCGCCTTCAATCGTCGCTTCTTCAAGAAGTGGAGAAGAGATCGCCTGATGCGTCGCTTCCATCGCGCGATTCTCGCCGCTCGCACGGCCCGCGCCCATCAACGCGAGTCCCATCCCCGCCATGATCGCTTTCACGTCGGCGAAATCAAGGTTGATGAGGCCCGGCACGGTAATCAGATCGCTGATGCCCTGCACAGCCTGCCGTAGTACGTCGTCTGCGACCTTGAACGAATCCGCGAGCGAGACGCCGCGCTCAACCGTGTGCAGCAGCCGTTCGTTCGGGATGGTGATCACCGTATCGACGCACTCGCGCAACTCTCTCAAGCCCTGATCGGCCTGCTGCATCCGGCGACGGCCTTCAAAATGAAAAGGCTTAGTCACCACCGCCACCGTCAAAGCATTAAGCTCTGTCGCAAGGCTGGCGATGATCGGAGCCGCGCCTGTGCCTGTGCCGCCGCCAAGACCTGTCGTGACGAAGACCATATCCGCGCCTTCGAGCACCTCGATAATCTTCTCCGTGTCTTCCAGCGCAGCATCGCGCCCGATGACGGGGTTTGCGCCTGCGCCGAGACCTTTGGTGAGGTGGCTGCCGAGTTGAATCTTGATGGGAGCGCGCGAGCGTTTCAAAGCTTGCAGGTCTGTGTTGGCAACCAGAAACTCTATGCCTTCAATGCCCGCTTCGATCATTCGGTTGACGGCGTTGCCCCCGCCGCCGCCAATGCCGATAACTTTAATGCGCGCTCCGGTGATTGGCGGATCATCATCAATAAAGATATTAATGCCACTGCCCGGTTGGCGGCCTTCGGCTGTCATATTCACTGTCCTCTCTTCCATAGCCATTTGGCTTCTAAAGCCTTCTTTAGTTTATATTGGGCTGAACGAGCCGGGGGCACCTATATATAGCGGACTACATCTTGTGCCAACTGGCGCGCCAGCATACAACAACTTGTCAAAAAATACTACTAAAACGATTGCGAAAACGGGAAACAAAGTGAGTTAATTTTCCCGTCGAGCCTCTTTTGCCTCCCAGAGAGCGCGCTTCCGCGCTCTGAGCGCGTTGCGCAACCAGCGAGAGACCTGCGGCGGCGGCCCACGCAGGGCTTTGAATGTCCTCAATCAAACCGCCGAAACGATCTCTTTCAGGATAGCCGATGCGCACAGGAGCATCGAAGACTTGCTCCGCAATCTCGACCATTCCGCTCAAGAGCGCGCCGCCACCTGTCAACACCACCCCACTCGATAGCTGTCGCTCCCAGCCCGAATCCTTGATCTCGTCAGCGACGTGCATCAAGACTTCTTCCGCGCGGGGTTGAAGAATGTCGCAGAGAATCTGACGCGAGAGCTGGCGCGGCGCGCGTCCGCCGACCGATGGAACTTCTACTAACTCGCCGCGCTCCATCTCGTTCAAAGATGAAATGGAAGCGCAGCCAACAGTCCTCTTCATCTTCTCGGCCTCTGGAATCGGCGTGCGCAGTCCGAACGCAATGTCGTTGGTAAAGTGCGAGCCGCCGAGCGCGAAGACCGCAGTGTGCTGCACGGAGCCGCGCTGGTAGATGATGAGTCCCGTTGTCTCCGCGCCGATGTCAACGAGGGCTGAGCCAAACTCTTTATCATCGTCTGTCAAAGAAGCTTCGGCGGCAGCGAGTTGCTCAAGCACCATGTCTGCGACGACAAGACCAGCGCGGTTGACGGCGTTGATGGCGTTCTGCCGCGCGGTGACAGGACTCGTCACGATATGAACCTTGACGGCGAGTCGCGCGCCGATCATGCCTGTGGGGTCGTTGATGCCGTCCTGATCGTCAACGATGAACTCCTGCGGCAGGCGGTCAACAATCTCGCGGCCCGCAGGAAGTTGAATGGCGCAGGCGGAATCAATCGCGCGGCGCACATCGTCTGCCGTAATCTCGCGGTCGCGGCCTGAGACGGCGACGATGGCCTGCCCGTTAAAGCCCATGATGTGCGAGCCTGCGAGGTTGATTGTGACCTCTTCCGTTTCAAGCCCGCTCATTCTCTCTGCATCTTCTACGGAACGCTTGATGGCTTCGACGGCGGCGTCCGGGTTGACGATGACGCCTTTGCGCAGGCCGCGCGCTTCAGCTTCGCCGATGCCAACGATGTCGAGTTGCCCGCTCTCGTTCGGCTCGCCGACGATACACGTCACCTTGCTCGTCCCGATGTCCAGGCCGACTGTATGCGGCGGGCGTTTGGGCATAAACTCCTTTCTGCGTTCTGCGGTCTCAGGCTCCGGCACTTTTAACTGAATCTGAAACCTTGAATCTCAAATTTGAAATCCACGATTTGAAATTCGCTCATCCGACACGGCGCGGGCGAGTCTTTGTTTGCTCCGCGAAAGAATCTTTCTTGTCGCGCTCATGCTTCTTCTGCTTCTCATCATCTTTGCGTTGCTTCCTGGGCTTGGCATCTTTGCTTCGATTCGTCTGCTCTACTTTTGTTGAAGACGAATCATTATTCTTTGCGCTCTCTGCATGAGCATCGTTTGGATTATCGCTCGCGGTATTGGCGCTCAGGGCTTGCGCGTTCGGACTCCAGCCGATAGCGATGCGGCTGCCCTTGTTGACGCCCTGCGTCACATCAACGTGCGTGATGAAAGGGCCGCGCGGCGTCTGTCTTTGCACATCCAACTCTTCGAGCGCGCGTTTCAAGCGATTACCGAAATCCTCTTTGCCGAGCCAGATTTCAACCTGCGAATCGTTACCGGCGAGTTGCGCCCGCACATCTTTGAGGTCAGCCAGATTGACTTCGCTGATGCGCTCGCTCAAGCCCAACGCCTCCCACTCGCGCGACATCTCCAAAAACTTTTGCACGCGCTCACGATTTTCAGCACGCGCTAAATCTGTCTTAGCGTCATCCCACCCGCGCATGAAAAAAGCTGGCATGTGGTCTGTCGCAGACATTGCGCCGAGCACCACAGCGTCTTCGTCAACCCACATCAACTTTCCGGCAGAGGTGCGTACAACGGCGCGCGGCACGCGTTCCGTCACACGCACGCGCAGCCCGTCCGGCATGACGCGCGAGATGACAGCCGTTCTCACCCACGGCAGGCGTTCGACGATCTCCCTGCTCACAGCGCCGAGGTCCGCGTTCCAAACGCCGTCGCTTGAGACGGAGCGGCGCACCACGGCTCTAATG
>JBAWGU010000571.1:0-3829 GCA_049593215.1 Pyrinomonadaceae bacterium | reverse complement strand
GCCCCGAGTTCCGTTTCAAGCTGGCGAATCTGCATACTGATCGCGGCCTGCGTGACATGCACACGCTGCGCGCCCGCAGTGAATGTGCCGCTCTCCGTGATCGCCAGAAACGCCTTCAGTTGTCTGATTTCCACGCCCCGCTCCAATATCACTGATGGTTATTGTGTTGATAAAATCTTTTAGTTTCTATTATAAGGCAACTCTTCCTATAATTGTAAGCTACGAAGCTACGGCAGTGATTCTTCGCGTAGCAATACTTACACACTGCCCTTCGAATTGCGATGAAAGCATTAACAGGACCAACAGAATTTATGAAGCCCCGCCGAACGCGCGGCGCGCGTGATCTGCTGCTTGGCATAGACGGCGGAGGCACAAAGACGCACGCGGTCATCACCGATTCAGGATTAAGTATTTTAGGTGAAGGCGTAGCTGGCCCTTCTAACCCTCTACGCGTCGGAATCAGCAATGCTGCGACCGCCGTGCGAGAGGCGTTTGATAAGGCTTGTGCTGATGCGGGTGTGCAGCGCGCAGACGTTGTTGCCGCAGAGATTGGACTGGCAGGCGTCAAACGTGAAGACATACGTCTGCGTTTGCGCGAAGCCTTGAGCAGTCTGGGCATTGGCTCTCTTGAGATTGTGACAGACGCAACCATTGCGCTCTTCGGTGCGACGGGCGGCAAACCCGGACTCGTCGTGATTGCCGGAACGGGATCAATCTGCTGCGGAATTAATGCGCAAAGAAAGCGTGCCTGCGCGGGCGGATGGGGGCCGCTCGCCGGTGACGAAGGGGGCGGCGCATGGCTTGCCCGGCGAGCCTTGCAAGCGGTCGCGCACGCTGCGGACGGGCGCGGGCCTCAAACTTCTTTGAGCAAGCTGGCGCGCGCTTACTTCAACGTCAAAGAGGTTGATGATCTTTCGACCGCGCTCTACGCGCCGCAGATGACTAACGAGCGTCTTGCAGGATTCGGCAAGCGCGTGATTGAAGCTGCGCAGAGCGGAGATGCAGTCGCGCATCGTATCATCAGCGAAGCGGGGCGCGAGTTGGGCCTTGCTGCTGCTGCGGTGATACAGAAACTACGCATGACGAGAGATAGTTTTCAGGTGGCATACGTTGGCGGCGTCTTCAAAGCAGGTGAGTTTGTGCTTGGCCCTTTGCGCGAAGAAGTGTTAAGCGTCGCGCCCAATGCCTTCTTAGCCCCGCCACAACTCGCGCCCGCCGTCGCCGCCGCGCACATGGCCCGTGAACATCTGCGCGACTTTGCGGTTGCGGTTTAAAAAAGTGATGAGTAATGAGTGATGAGCAACAAAAATGCTTGTCACTCATTACTCATCACTCATTACTCATCACTTCTTTATGGACCATATTCCGATAACGGAGCAAGAGAACCCGCGCACGGCAGAGATTGGGTCTGCGCCTGTTGATGAGATTGCGCGTTTGATGAATGAAGAGGACGCGCGCGTGGCCGAAGCTGTCGGGCGCGTGCTGCCTGATGTGGTGCGCGCCGTCGAAGGAATTTTGGGGAAGCTGCGCGCGGGCGGTCGTCTCTTTTACATCGGCACGGGAACATCCGGGCGTCTCGGCGTGTTGGATGCTTCGGAATGTCCGCCAACGTTTGGAGTCTCGCCGGAACTTGTGCAGGCAATCATCGCTGGCGGGTACGACGCCTGCTATCGCGCCGTCGAAGCTTCGGAAGACGATGCTTTGGCAGGCGCACGCGACCTTGACGGGCGCGGCGTGTCGGGCGCGGACGCTGTTGTCGGAATTGCTGCTTCAGGCAGAACGCCGTACACGGTTGGCGCAGTCGAACACGCTCGCACGCTCGGCTCATTCACTGTGGCTGTCACCTGCGCGCCCGCTTCTGCCATCACACGCGCGGCGGAAGTGAGCATCGTTCCTGTTGTTGGACCAGAAGTCATCGCCGGATCAACGCGTCTCAAAGCAGGCACAGCGCAGAAGATGGTCCTCAACATGCTCTCGACTGCAACGATGATTCGCCTGGGCTACGTCTCAGGCAATCGCATGTCGAATCTGCAAACGCGCAACATCAAATTACGAGCGCGCGCCGTGCGCATCATCGCCGCCGAAGCGGGACTCACTGAAACAGATGCAAGCAAGTCGTTAGAAGCCGCAGGAGGAGACCTCCGCATCGCCCTCGTCATGAGCGGGACGGGATGCTCACGCGAAGAGGCCGAACGCGCCCTGCTCGCTTCTAACGGCGTAGTCCAACAAGCTGTCAAGATGGTGATAAGCGACGAATGAAAGCAGTTTTCGGTTTTCGGTTTTCAGTTTTCAGTAAAAGCGACTCTCTTCTTGCTGAAAACTGAAAATCGAAAACTGAAAACTTGCTCTTGTCACTTGTCACTGCTTTAATACCGCAAGTGAAAGCACTCGATCTCGCGATTATCTTTGGCTACTTGATTGGCGTGACGCTGCTCGGCACGTGGTTCGCGCGCAAGCAGGAGACGACGCGCGACTATTTTCTTGGCGACCGCACTGTGCCGTGGTGGGCCATCGCCGCTTCCATCGTTGCGACTGAGACTTCGACCATCACCTTCATCTCCGTGCCGGGCATCGCCTACGCGCGCGGCGGAAATTTTCAATTTCTCCAACTCGTCTTCGGCTACATGCTCGGGCGCGTGGTCATCTCGCTGCTCTTTATCCCTTCCTACTTTCGCGGCGAGCTGCTCACAGTCTATCAACTGCTCGACCGTCGCTTCGGCGGCAAGATTAAGATGCTCGCGGCCTCGCTCTTCGTCGTCATGCGTAACATCGCTGACGGGATTCGTCTGCTCTTGACGGCGATTGTCCTCACCGCAGTTTATACAAGCTTCCAGCCCGCATCGAATGCTGAAACGATGATTGTTTTTTCAATCATCCTGATCGGCGTCGTGATGATTGTCTTCACTTACTTCGGCGGCATGGAGGCTGTTATCTGGGTCGAGGTCGTTCAACTCGGAATCTACATCGCGGGCGCGCTCGCCGCCGCCGTCGTGCTCGTCAATTCAACTGAAGGCGGCTTCGGCGCAGCAATGACGGCGGCGAGGCAATACGGCAAATTTAGCATCTTCGATTTCTCTCTGGATTTCACGAAGACCTTCACCTTCTGGGCCGGACTCATCGGCGGGTGTTTCCTGACGATGAGCACGCACGGCACGGATCAATATCTGGTCCAGCGTTATCTCTGCACGGATCGCCCGAAGCGCGCCGCCGCCGCGCTCCTTTCGAGCGGCGCAGTTGTGCTCGCACAGTTCATCGGTTTTCTCTTCATCGGCGTACTGCTCTTCGCTTTCTATCATCCGTACACAGACGCCGCTTACTCAACGCTTCCGCCCACGCAGGCAGCTTTTCCTTTCACCGGCGGTGATAGAGTCTTTCCTGATTTCATCACGAAACATTTGCCTTCGGGACTTTCCGGTTTAGTAGTCGCAGCGATATTCGCGGCAGCAATGTCTTCATCGCTCAACTCGATTGCCGCAACTGCCGTCAACGATCTCTACAAACCTTTCAAGCCGAATCGCAGCGACAAGCACTACTTCAAAGTCTCTCACTGGCTGACGCTGCTCTGGGGCATCGTTCAGATTGGAGTCGCGCTCTTCGTGCGCCACAAGAATCGCTCTGCGCTTGATCAGGCGCTCTCCATCGCTTCGCTCATTAATGGTCCCGTGCTTGGCGTTTTTCTTGTCGGCACGTTCCTGCGCCGCGTGAGCGAGCCACCCGCCTTGATCGGAATGCTCGTGAGCCTTGCTGTCATGCTCTACATCTATTTTCAAACGAAGATCGCATGGACATGGTATGTGCTCATCGGAAGCGCCGTCACATTTCTGGTAGC